>JBCKWP010000010.1:0-28673 GCA_038922455.1 Methylobacter sp.
GATTTGTGCGCAACTCGATCAGATCGGCTACTGGTCTATCGAATCGTGGGGCGGAGCTACCTTTGATGCCTGTATCCGTTATCTGGGCGAAGATCCGTGGGAAAGATTGCGGCTGCTGAAAGCCGCCATGCCCAACACGCCCCAGCAAATGCTGCTGCGAGGTCAAAATCTTTTAGGTTACCGGCATTATGCCGATGACGTGGTCGATAAATTTGTCGAACGTTGCGTCATCAACGGCATCGATGTGTTCCGCATCTTCGACGCGATGAACGACATGCGCAACATCGAACACGCGATCAAAGCCGTGCTCCGCACCGACGCCCATGCGCAAGGCACTATTTCCTATACCACCAGTCCGGTACACACACTGGATTTATGGGTGGCTCTGGGCAAACAGATCGAAGACATGGGCGCACATTCTATTTGCATCAAAGATATGGCCGGACTGCTCAAGCCTTACGATGCGTTCGAACTGGTCAGCCGCCTGAAAACCAGTACCCATATTCCTATCCATTTACATTGCCATGCGACCACCGGTTCTAGTGTAGCGAGTATTATCAAGGCTGTCGAAGCGGGCGTGGATAATGTCGATACTGCCATTTCATCGCTGAGCATGACTTACGGACACAGTCCTACAGAGACTATCGTCGCCAGCCTCGAAGGCACCGGGCGCGATACCGGCCTGGATCTGGTCAAACTGGAACACATCGCCACCTATTTCAGGGGCATTCGTAAAAAATACGCGCAGTACGAAGGCAGCTTAAAAGGCGTCGATAGCCGTATCCTGATTTCTCAAGTGCCGGGCGGCATGCTGACCAACATGGAAAGCCAACTGAAAGAACAAGGCGCTGCCGATAAGTTCGACGAGGTCATGCTGGAAATTCCCCGTGTCCGCGAAGACTTGGGCTTTATTCCGCTGGTCACGCCGACTTCACAAATCGTCGGCACCCAGGCCGTGATCAATGTGATGAATGGCGAACGCTACCTTAATATCACTAAGGAAACCGCCGGTGTTTTAAAAGGCGAATACGGTGCAACGCCCGCGCCGGTTAATAAAGCCCTGCAAGACAAGGTGCTGAACGGCGCTCAAGCAATTACCTGTCGCCCGGCCGACTTGATCGCACCGGAAATGGACAAGCTGATTGCCGAAGTGCAGGAAAAAGCCAAAACTGAAGGCGTAATCCTCTCCGCCAACATTGAGGAAGATGCGTTGATCAACGGTTTGTTTGTGCAAGTCGGCTGGAAGTTTCTGGCTAACCGAGGTAATCCAGCGGCGTTTGAAGCCGCACCTGATCTGCAAGCCTCAGCTGTCGCCAGTGCGATTTCGTCAGCATCGGTCAATATTGGCGCGCCATCCGCCAAGCCACAGACCGAAACCTATACGGTCAATGTCGATGGCCGGAACTTTAGCGTGACCGTCGGCGCCAGCAATGCAGGCCTGACGATTCGGTCTACCGCCAGCGCACCCCATGGCACGTTGACCGGCAGCAGCGGTGCGGTGGTCGAGTCGCCAATGGCCGGTAATATTTTGAAGGTTCTGGTTGAGGTGGGCAGCATCGTGGCCGAAGACGATGTCGTGGTTATCATGGAAGCGATGAAAATGGAAACCGAAGTGCGCTCCAAAATCACCGGTATCGTCAGAGCAGTCAATGTCAAAGAAGGCAGCGCGGTCGCTGGCGGGGATGTATTGATTTCTTTATAAAAGGCAACGCGAAGAACCCTATGTGCGGCCAACCGGCTGCACCCGCATGATTTAATTAAAGAGACCTCTGATGGACAATCTTACTTTACTCTGGCATAGCACCGGGATTTACAACTTTACCGGCGGTCAGGTCTTCATGATGCTGATCGGCTTTTTACTGCTGTTTTTAGCGATCAAAAAAGGCTTTGAACCCTTGCTGTTATTGCCGATAGGCTTTGGCGCGATACTCAGCAATATCCCTGTTGCCGGTATCGCCGAAGAAGGCGGTATTTTGTATTATTTGTATTACGGCATTAAAACCGGCCTGTTTCCGCTGATCATCTTTATGGGCGTGGGCGCAATGACCGATTTCGGCCCGATGCTGGCTAATCCTAAGACTTTATTGTTGGGCGCTGCGGCGCAGTTCGGTATCTTTGCCTCGCTGCTGGGCGCGTTGGCGCTTAACGTCATACCGGGGCTGGAATTTAGCTTAAAAGACGCTGCCGCCATCGGCATTATCGGCGGCGCAGACGGCCCGACCGCCATTTATGTGGCCTCAAAACTGGCACCTGACCTGCTGGGGCCGATTGCAGTCGCGGCATACTCGTACATGGCCTTAGTGCCGCTGATACAGCCACCGATCATGCGCGCCTTAACCACCGAAGATGAACGCAAAATTGAAATGCAGCAGCTGCGCGTGGTCGGCAAAACCGAAAAAATTATCTTCCCGTTAATGCTGCTGGTTATTTGTACCTTGCTGCTGCCTTCAGCTGCGCCGTTAATCGGCATGTTCGCACTGGGTAATCTGATGAATGCTTGCGGCGTCGTCGAGCGCTTGAGTCAAACCGCACAAAATGAGCTGATCAATATTGTCACCATTTTTTTAGGTCTGGCGGTAGGCTCAAAGCTCAGTGCCGAAGCCTTTTTGCAGGTCAAGACGCTGGGTATTTTGGGTTTGGGGGCGATTGCCTTCAGTATCGGTACAGCGTCCGGCGTAATCATGGCGAAGATCATGAATAAATTCAGCAGCACGCCTATCAATCCGTTGATCGGCGCAGCAGGCGTTTCCGCCGTACCGATGGCGGCAAGGGTCGTCAACAAGCTGGGACTGGAGGCCAACCCGCATAACTTCCTGCTGATGCATGCGATGGGGCCTAATGTCGCTGGGGTGATTGGTTCTGCGGTGGCGGCGGGAGTTTTGTTAAGCTTGGTTAAATAACTGGGAAGCACGCACAGTCCACGAAAGAGGCGATGGCTGAAATTGGCCTTCTCAAATATTTTAGCCAGAGGTTTTTTCGGCTAATATAGGCGACCAATCCGGTCGCCTCGTCATTTTTAAAGACTTATCACGCTTCGATCTTGCGCTTCCCATCCCAAAACGGTGATTTTTTTACAGCATCAACTGCATTTTCCAAGCCTTGCTCAACTTTGGATTTTAGCTCGCCACTCAGATTCTTCAGCAATACCCCTGCATTGGTTTGAAGCTCCTTTCCAATACCAGGTAATGCGCCCAGTTTCTGCCTAGCGGGTTCCTCCACCCACATCTGGAAAATAGCTTGTCCCTGCGTCGGCAGCGACGATACTGCTACAACAATTTTGTCGCACCACATCTTGCCCGGATAAATGATTTTTTGCTCAATGAGATCCTGGCCGTTTCTGACATTGCTGTCGACCAACTCAGCAACCTCGCTGACCAATGACCTGGACGGCTCAACAACCCACCGTTCAAAATACCTGATTGCTTGATCGGGGCATTGATGAGCCCTATTTGAAGTAGCATTAATGTTTTCTTGAAGCAGAATTTTTTTCTTGCTGATCAATTCCTTGGCTTCATGGATAATGCCCTGAATAACCTCAATCTGCTGTTGAATTTGCGCTAAAGCCGGATTGATTATTTTTTCATCAATACCGTTTTTGATTTGATCTCTGCACTGGTGAATAGTCAATAGCGTTTTTTTCAACAGCGATTGTTGAGCGTATATCAGTTTCGATTCTAATTCATGAATCCTTAAATCGCGCTCGGTTAAAGATTCTTTCAGCATACTGATTGTGTGCTTATTTGCTTTCAGCTGCTCGGAAAGCTTAGCTACCTCATTTTCCATCTGAGTTAATTTAGCTAACTTGCCCGTTTTGGCGCCATTATTAGATACCATGCCCATCCCCCCTTAGGTAATTACTTATATTTATTATTATTTTTGGGTAACTATTCAGCGTCAAGCTGTGTCTGGTGTTGCAGGATGGGCTAAAGTCCCTCCTGCGATGGCACAGACTGAAATATCACTGAATAGTTACATTTTTTGTTCATAAACAGGAGTACTCATATCAAACAAGTGCCTTGACGTCAATAAAATAAAGCTAGATTGATAGCGTCCGCATTCACCGTCATCTTTGAATGGCCACTAAACATCAAAGCCTTGGGCAAAAAATATCAGCCCACATTTTTCCAAATCAGTGCGTTTCCTGCTCTATTTTTTGACGCTGCTGCTCTGCCGAATCCTGAAGCACTTGCTCAACCTGCTTGGACTGTTCCAAAGTTTCCAGCTGCGTCTTTAACACACCTGTATTCGCCGCAGTAACCGGTTTATCGTCTTGACCGCAGCCGTTGATTGAAGCCAACACCAAAATCACCGTTACTCTACTTATTGATTGCATCTATGTTTTCCTAGCCCTGTCGCCGTTGATTCAAGGTAACGTGCTTGTTTCTGAAGCCTTGCCGTAATCGACCCCAACACTGATCACAAAACTGCTGGCCTCTTCGATATTCATCGTCGATTTAATTACTTTCGATTTGTCGACAATCACCGTAAAACCGGAGGTCGGGTTAGGCGATGTAGGAATAAACAACACGTATTTATCCGCATACCGGTTGGTAACATAAGCGACCATCCACATCTCATCTTTTGGATACTGGACATAAACCACTTCCTTGGCAATAGTCCGGTCATGGGATGAAAACATATTGATGACTTTTTTAAGTACCCGGTAAACCGTATTCATTAATGGAATTCGATCAATAACATGATCAAACGCGCCAATAACCCAAGAGCGGCCTTCCTTGGCTAATTTGTGGCCAATGTATACTAATATGCTGAAACTGACCGCAAAAACCAGGATCGTATAGAGATAGTTATCCGCATAGCCGTAAACCATTTGAAATAAATCGGAAACACGGTCTTTTACAAAAATCATGATCTGCAAAATGATCACAATAGGAATAACGGCAAGAACGCCGATCAGGAAATAATTCAACAGTTTTTTAACTAACTCTTTCATTTTACTCTCCACTTATAAGGATTTTATTATTAACAAGATGCCTGATGCAAACAAAAACATTGCAAAAATCTTGGCGTATTTTTCATTATCGATGCCGTTATAAAGCATTTCTTCAGTCAATAAAAACATCACGATAGCAACCTGAACAAAGCTTACTTTGTCTGCAAACGACACCGTAAACTCACTGCCGATAAGCAATAACGTCGCCAACTGGCACAGGGCAACCGTCGCATAGCTCAGTGCCGCCGTCACACGGGTTTTATTCTTGGGGTATTTCTTGCTGTAAATTATCACGGTTAACATTGAGCCGCCTAAGTTGCTCATCCCGTGAACCAGTCCCATGACCATCAGATAGGTTCTTTCATACTTGACGATGGACTGTAGCGCTCTTTCAATAGTGGTTGAAAAGTTTTTTAACGCCACAAAGATAAGCAACACGCCAATCGCCAAGCTGATATTGATTTTGACCGCAGTAACCAGCCATAAAAACAGCACCACCAAAGGCACGCTGTAGAGCAGCACCTTTTTATAAAACCCGAAATCAACATCTTCGTGATGTCTGAGAAGTTGTAAAGTGCTAATGGCGATAGAAACCGGCAGCAACACTCCCAGCGCATCGACAAAGCCATAACCGAGCAAAAGCAACAGGGGCGTACCGAATAATAATACGCCTACCCCGAAAATAGACTGAACGATGGATGTTGCAACAACCGTAAGTAAAATATCGATCGGCATTGTATTCCTCTTTATATTATTGTTATTCCAAGATTTTATTATACCCGAGGGCGGCAGTAAGTTTATGCTTGTTGTTGGCGTTAACCTAATAAAATCAGTCGCGTAAAGTGTTATATGCGCCTGGACGAATAAGCCTAAAGAAACATGATTCGACATGCAAGCTGGACTTCGTTGCCATGATCGGCACACCTATCCTGATGGTGCGCATAGCTATTCCCACTTATATGGCAGCCAGTTTGGGCAAGAGTTTGCGGATATTTTTAGACGTGATGTGGGTGTCGTTAGTGGCGGAAATTAGTTCATGGGTGATTGCGAGTAATAGGCTTAAAATATTGGAACTTTAGCTATTCGGGGTAGGGGCTTGGATAAAAAATCCCAACCTGAGCAAGTATTCCCTTGATGTCGATGAGCGCGTTTTTTTAGATTTAAAGTAACTACTCTGCCTATATTTCTCTGGGCTACAGGGCATAATTCAGCACAAAAATCAGTAAAAATGCCATGTTTTTCTGCTTTTAACACCAGTAAAATCGCTGTAAGTCACGAATTGATAGACTGAGAAGCATCGGCACTGTGCGGGTATGTTCATTTTCTAAATAGTCTATTGCCCTAATCTGCAATGAAATAACAAACACTGCAAAATCTTGCTTGTCATAGTAAAATGCTGAAAAATTCCAATATACATAAGGCAAACATGGATCAACGTACTGCGGAAGTAGAGCGAAATACGCTTGAAACTCAAATCAAAGTCAAAATTAATCTGGATGGATCGGGACAATCCTCGTTTTCAACCGGCGTGCCTTTTCTTGAACACATGCTCGATCAGATTGCCCGGCACGGCTTGATTGACATGGACATCGTGGCCAAAGGCGATTTGGCTATTGACGACCACCACACCGTGGAAGACATCGGCATTACCTTAGGTCAGGCATTTGCGAAAGCTACGGCGGACAAAAAAGGCATTTATCGTTACGGACATGCCTACGTGCCTTTGGATGAAGCATTGTCGCGAGTCGTGATTGATTTTTCAGGGCGCCCCGGCTTGTTTTATGAGGTTAAATACCCCAAAGCCATGATTGGCAGCTTTGATGTTGATTTGTTTCGCGAATTTTTCCAGGGCTTTGTCAACCATGCCGGAGTGACTTTACATATCGACAACTTGAAAGGCGCAAATTCCCATCACGTCGCCGAAACTATTTTTAAAGCCATGGGTCGCGCCATACGCATGGCGATTACCGCCGATCCGCGCATGGCGGGCATCATGCCGTCAACCAAGGGCAGTCTTTAACCTTGCACCTATAACCTTATTTCTTATGTCTTCTGTCGCTGTAATCGATTACGGAATGGGTAATCTGCATTCGATCGTCAAGGCGCTGCAACACGCAGCGCCTGACGTGGATGTTGTTTGTGTTTCTGATGCTGATGTTATCCTGAATGCCGACCGGGTAGTTTTTCCCGGCGTCGGTGCGATACGGGATTGTATGCAGGCACTCAATCAATCGGGCTTGTCTGCCGTTATTCAACAGGTCGCCCAAAGCAAACCTTTGCTGGGAATTTGCCTAGGCATGCAAGCCTTGTTAACCGACAGTGAGGAAAACGGCGGCACCCAATGCCTGGATGTTTTTTCCGGGCATGTCGTGCATTTTCCCGAGTCGTTAACAAACAGCGACGGCAATGTGCTCAAAATTCCGCACATGGGCTGGAATCAGGTTCATCAGTTGCAACATCACCCGTTATGGGAAAATATCCCCCAAGACAGCCGCTTTTATTTTGTCCACAGTTATTATGCGCAGCCGGATGATGCAGCGATGATAGCCGCGACTACGCAATATCCTGATGCATTTACCTGTGCTTTAACGCAAGACAATATTTTTGCCGTACAATTTCACCCAGAAAAAAGTCAGGCAGTCGGTTTGCAGCTGCTAAAAAACTTTTTGCATTGGGATGGACAAGTAGGGGTGACCGGCCGGTCGCCCTTCTGACTTACACGCCGTTGAGGATTTTAGTGTTATGTTATTAATACCAGCAATCGATTTAAAAGAAGGAAAGTGCGTTCGTTTGCGTCAGGGACGAATGGATGACAATACGATTTTTTCCGATGATCCGGTAGCTGTAGCAGGCCGATGGGTGGCCGCCGGTGCGAAAAGGATTCATTTGGTTGATCTGGATGGTGCGTTTGCCGGAAAGCCGAGAAATGCCGACGTGATTCATGCGATAGTCGAAGCCTACCCCAACGTACCTGTACAGATAGGCGGCGGTATTCGCGATGAAGAAACCATTCAGGCTTATCTGAATGCGGGTGTGGAGTACGTTATTATCGGCACCAAGGCGGTTAACGAACCGCATTTTGTCCGGGATATGGCGCAGGAATACCCGCGCCGCATCATCGTCGGGCTGGATGCAAAAGACGGCAAAGTGGCTATTGACGGCTGGTCCAAGTTATCCAAACACGATGTAATCGATCTGGCCCAGCATTTTGAGGAAGACGGCGTCGAAGCCATTATCTACACTGATATTTCCCGAGACGGCATGATGTCCGGCGTCAATGTCGAGGCGACCGCAAAATTGGCGCGCGCGATTCGGATTCCCGTTATTGCATCCGGCGGCATCACCAATATGGATGACATCCGAGCCTTGGGTGCTGTCGTAGGCGACGGTATTATGGGCGCGATCACCGGCCGAGCGATTTACGAAGGTACGCTGGATTTTGAAGCCGCCGAAAAATTAGCGGAATCGTTTCAATAACCATGAGCTTAGCTAAACGCATTATCCCCTGTCTGGATGTCGCCCTTGGCCGCGTCGTTAAAGGCGTAAAATTCGTCGATATTCGCGATGCCGGAGATCCGGTAGAAATCGCCAGGCGTTATGACCGTGAAGGCGCAGATGAGATCACCTTTCTGGACATTACCGCTACCCATGATAACCGGGACACCATGGTTCATGTCGTCGAGCAGGTGGCCAGCGAGGTTTTTATTCCGCTGACGGTCGGCGGCGGCATCAGGACTTTGGAAGATATTCGCCGCATGCTGAATGCAGGCGCCGATAAAGTCGGCATTAACAGCGCAGCGGTTTCAAATCCGGAGTTTGTTCGTGAAGCTGCGGAGCGGTTCGGTTCGCAATGTATCGTCGTCGCCATAGACGCCAAAAAAGTGAGTCCGTCCGGCGAACCTGATCGGTGGGAGATTTTCACTCACGGCGGTCGCAAGCCGACCGGCATCGATGCGATTGCATGGGCAAAAAAAATGGTCGACTATGGTGCAGGAGAAATTCTGTTGACCAGCATGGACAGGGACGGCACCCGCGAAGGTTTCGATTTACCGTTGACCCGCGCCATTAGCGAGGCAGTAACAGTCCCGGTGATAGCCTCCGGCGGCGTCGGCAATCTCGATCATCTGGCCGACGGCATTATTGAAGGTAAGGCGGATGCGGTGTTGGCCGCCAGCATTTTTCATTTTGCCGAATATACGATAGAGCAGGCCAAACAACATATGGCCTCACGCGGCATCGAGGTGCGCTTGTGAGCTCATCCTGGCTGGACGAGATCCGCTGGACAGAAGACGGTCTGGTGCCGGTTATTGCGCAACAGGCCGAAACCGGAAAAGTATTGATGTTCGCCTGGATGAATCGCGAGTCATTAGCGTTAACGGTTGCCGAAGGTTATTCGGTTTACTGGTCAAGATCACGCAAGCGATTATGGCGCAAGGGCGAAGAATCCGGTAACCGGCAGAAAGTTATAGATCTATTTCTGGATTGCGATGAAGACGTTATTTTGCTTAAAATTGAACAAGAAGGCGGCATTGCCTGCCACACGGGTCGCGAAAGCTGTTTTTACCGCAGCCTGATTGATGGGCAATGGCAAACGGTTGAGCCGGTTTTGAAAGATCCTGAAGCTATTTATAAAAAATCATGAGCGACGTATTACAACAACTAGCGCAAATTCTGGAACAGCGCAAGCTGGAACCTGCCGATAAGTCTTATGTGGCCAGTCTATACGCCAAAGGACTGGACAGCATATTGAAGAAAATCGGCGAAGAAGCCACGGAAACCGTTATCGCCGCCAAAAACGGCGACAAAAAACAAATTATTTATGAAACTGCCGATTTGTGGTTTCATTGCATGGTGTTGTTGGCCGATCAGGGGCTGGGGCCGGATGATGTATTGCAGGAACTGCAACGTCGATTCGGCTTGTCCGGTCTGGAAGAAAAGGCGCAACGTAACAAGTAAAGGCGTTGTAATGCAGCGTCTAGCAGGAGTTGAAAATGGGTCTTAGCGTTACTCACTTATTAGTTGTATTAGCCATCGTCGTCGTCGTGTTCGGCACCAAGCGTCTGCGCAATATAGGCGCGGATTTGGGCGGAGCCATCAAGGGCTTTCGCACAGCCATCAAAGAAGGGGAAAACGACAAGCCCGCCGAAGACAAAGGCGAGGCCATTGAAGGCGAAGTCACTTCCAAATCCGATAAAGATTAACACCTATGTTTGATGTCGGATTCTCGGAACTTTGCCTGATCGGCTTGATCAGCTTATTGGTGATCGGCCCCGAAAGATTGCCCAAAGTGGCCCGAATTGCCGGATACTGGCTGGGCAAGACACGCAGCATGGTGGCTTCGGTCAAGGAAGAAATCAAGCTGGAATTACAAGCCGAAGAACTGCGCCAGATATTTAAAGAGCAGTCTGACCTGCAAAATGTTCAGCAAATGCTCGACGAAACATCCAACACACTCAAATCCACGCTAGACCCGCTACAGGCAATCGCAACAGCTGAAGAGGGTTCGGCTACGCTCACCACAGGGGTAGAGTCCCGCACGAAGCCGTCACCGACAGACAACACCGAACCCGATGAGTTCAAATAATTTTAACGAGGGCACGCAGCCGTTTATCAGTCATCTGATTGAATTGCGCAACCGCCTGTTGCGCTCGGTTTTATGCGTATTAATCGTATTTTTGGGGCTGGCTTCCTACGCCAATGAAATCTACAGCTTTTTGGCAGGCCCCTTGCTACAACACATGCCGAAAAACAGCACCATGATCGCTATCGATGTGGCCTCGCCTTTTTTCACGCCATTTAAACTGGTGTTGGTCGTCTCGGTTTTTATTTCGGTTCCCTTTATCTTGTATCAGTTTTGGGCGTTTGTCGCTCCAGGCTTGTATAAACGGGAACGACGCATGATTTTGCCGTTGCTGATCGCCAGCACCCTGCTGTTTTATATGGGCGTTGCCTTTGCCTACTTCGTGGTGTTTCCGCTGGTTTTTGGTTTTTTGACGACCGCAGCACCGGAAGGCGTTGCGGTGATGACCGATATTACCAAATACCTCGATTTTGTTTTAGCCTTGTTTTTCGCGTTTGGCGTTTGTTTTGAAGTGCCGATATTCACCATCGTCTTGGTCTGGTCTGGATTGGTGACCCCAGCAGATCTCGCCGAAAAACGCCCTTATGTGATCGTCGGCGCGTTTATCGTCGGCGCGGTTTTAACCCCGCCCGACGCCATATCGCAAACATTGCTGGCAGTGCCGATGTGGATGCTGTTTGAGCTGGGCTTGGTATGTTCGCGGCTTTTTGTACCTAAGCCAGACGACGATTATCAAGCGCCCGATGACGCCGCTTTGGAAGCCCGGCTGGATAAGATTGAACGACAGGAAGACGAGTAACCCAGCGGGTGTCGCACACATGGAGAGAGATTCAAAAATCCGAAATTTGATCTGTCAACAGCGTCGCACGAGGGCTTGTGTTGATAGAAAATTAGCGGTGCAACAATTACATTACGAATCAGAAGTTGCCTGATATTTGAATGGCTCGGAGTCAGCTCATGCAACTTTGATTTACCCGCTTAATAAGCGTTGCATGAGCCCTAACTTCCAGCTTGGAAGCAAGCAAAAATCATGTAACTTCTCATTATTGATATTCAACATGCAAGATAAAAAGATAGCGATTATTACCTCGGTTGTTCCTAAGATAAATCTGGCTTTCCAACAAAATTCGTTGCCACTAATTACTGAAATCGAATTAAAAAACCATAGTGAGCAAACCTTTCATGAGCTTGAATTGGTGTTGACTGGGTCACCTAATTTTTTGATCGAACGGATATGGCATATAGATAAGTTGGCCCCTGATTCTCAGGTGATTTTAGATGATATTCGAGTCGAGCTAAATTCCGAGTTTTTGCGCGGTATTCATGAGTCATTACGTGGCGAAATGACCTTTAGGCTAAGAGTCGGCAATGAAGTACTGGATACTAAAACCGAACAGGTTGAATTATTAGCCAAAGATGAATGGGTCGGCACGCGTATACTGCCCGAAATTTTAGCCGCCTTTGTCCAACCTAATGATGCCGCAGTGCAAACGATTTTACGCAATACGTCAAAAATGCTGGAAGCTAGTGGTCAGCTTAAATCAATTGAAGGTTATCAATCTAAAAGTCCAAGACGCGTGGCGATTATTATCAGTGCGTTGTGGAGTTCGGTGTGTAAATTAGACTTAAGTTATGCCAATCCTCCTGCCAGTTTTGAGGAAGAGGGTCAGCGAGTGCGTTTACCGTCTAAGATAGCTGAAACGCGTCTAGCTACCTGCTTAGATATCGCGTTGCTGTTTGCTTCCTGCCTTGAGCAGGCGGGTTTGAATGGCTTAATTATCTTTACTAAGGGACATGCCTTTGCCGGTTGTTGGCTCAGTGATGATGACCTTTCTTCGGCGGTAATTTATGACGCGCAATCTTTACGTAAGCGGTGTAAATTAAATGAGCTAATTGTTTTTGAAACCACCTTATGCACCAGTAAACCGCCAACGAAATTTAGTTTAGCCAAACAAGAAGCGGAAGATATGTTGGGCAATGATGACGCGTTTGTGCTGGCGATTGACATTAAACGCGCGCGGGCGGCTCGAATAAAACCATTGTCGGATAAGGATTTAGCCGGTGAATTCCAGGGTGAAGTGCGTGTTGATGAGGTTGAGCTCCCTGTAGAATTAATGATCGATGTACCAGAGCAGGCATATAACGAACCGGAAGCTCCGGAACTTGTTTTAGATTCACCTGAAGCCCGTATTGAAAATTGGAAACGGCAGTTGCTAGATTTAACCATGCGCAATCGGTTATTAAATTTTACCTCTCGTGCCAGAGCGATTGAGATTAATTGTACTGATCCCGCTGGTCTTGAAGATATGCTGGCTGATCATGAAACGTTTAAGATTATATCGTTGGATACCTTAAAACAAGGCAATGATCCGCGTTCTGAGCAGTTACATTTACAGCAACATCAGGAAGATTTAATAACTGAGCAGTTGAAGCAGCATTTATCAAGAAAAGAACTGGTGGCGAATAAAGATAGTAAAAAACTCACGTCAGATTTATTAGAGCTCTATCGGTTAGCGCGCGATTCAATTCAAGAAGGCGGTGCGAATATTCTTTATGTAGCGTTAGGTTTTTTAACTTGGACTAACGGTAAAGATGCGAGTCGTAGCTATAGAGCACCACTGATTTTAATTCCTATTGAAATTACACGGAAAAGTGTAAATTCAGGTTTTAAGCTACAAGCGCATGAGGATGAACCCCGGTTTAATCCTACTTTGCTGGAAATGCTAAAACAGGATTTTGCACTTGAAATACCAGAGCTTGAAAGTAATTTACCGACTGATGCACATGGCTTGGATGTTCAGGCTATCTTGAATATTGTCCGGTTTAAAATAAAAGAGATTGAGGGCTGGGAAGTTGACGAGAATGTCGTCATTTCTACGTTTTCATTTGTAAAATATTTAATGTGGAAAGACCTTTGTGAGCGTGTCGATACGCTTAAAGAGAGTCAGATTGTTAGACATTTGATTGAGAGCCCGCGTGATATGTATTCGGGAACTGGTGTTGAATTTCCAGAGCCCAGAACCTTAGATCAAACGCGGCACCCTAAAGATACGTTTACGCCCATGCTCGCGGATAGTTCGCAAATGGCGGCCATTTACGCCGCTGAAGCAGGTAAGGATTTTGTATTAATTGGCCCGCCAGGAACGGGTAAAAGCCAGACCATTACCAATATAATTTCCCAATTATTAGCGACAGGAAAATCTGTATTGTTTGTGTCGGAAAAAACAGCGGCTCTTGAAGTGGTTTATCGACGTTTACAACAAGTCGGTTTAGGCGAGCATTGTCTTCAGTTACACAGTGCTAAAGCAAAGAAGTCAGAAGTGATTGCGCAACTAGGTCAGGCGTGGGGTTCTGTAGATACTTCAACAATGAATTGGGAGAAAGAAGCAGAACGTTTAGCGCGGGTCAGAAGTGAGTTGAATCTCTATGTCAATCGCTTGCATCATATTTACCCGAATGGTCTTACCCCGCATCAGGCGATGGGCGTGGTTATTAAATACAGTGATGTACCTCTGGTTAAATTACAGTGGAACAGCCCTGAAGAACATTCGTTAGAGGCATTTGAGTCGTTAGATGGTATTGCTAACCGTATTGATGCTAATAGTGTTGAGCTGGAAGAGATTGGTTTGGCGGTTTTTGCACAAATTTCTACCGGTGAGTGGTCACCTTCTTGGCAAAGTGAAGTGTTAAGTATTGCTGGCGACATGAAGCAAGTCGTTACTGAACTAGAACTGGCCGCAAATGACTATGCCACTGGCTTAGGATTGAATTTGACGTTTAAGCGTTTATCTCAATTAGTTGCTTTAAAGGCCTTAGCGAATCAATTGCCTGATGTGTTTGCTGAAAGTTATGGTTTTGGTTTCTCTGCACAAGGTGCTATGCAACGCAAAGAGTTGCTGGAACTTTGTAATTTAATTGATGAATTTCACACTCATATCAGTGACTTAAAAAATCCATTTAAACGGACTGTCTTGGCCTGTGAGTTGGACGACTTAAAAAGCCAGTGGGCTGTTGCTGAGGAGAAATGGTTTTTTGCTAAGTGGTTAGGCAAGCGTTCGGTCAGAAAAGCATTTGGTAAAAGTTTAGGCAAGAAAATTCATGCGGAAAGCATCCTTGCTGATTTTGGTCATTTGATAGCGGCGAAGCATTTACAAGAAAAGATCGGCAAATATCAACATTTAGGCGCTGCCATAGGTAAATATTGGCATGGGGTGGATTCTGATGTGGCATGGATCAGAACGGCCTGCCATTGGCTAGATGGCGTGTTAAGTGCGATTGTCAATGTGAGTGATGATACTGAGTTAGCCGTTGCCAATAAACAGCGTATCGCACAATGGGTCATTGATCAGAATGAGCTACTTGAACGCAATGCGCCCATTGGTGCTAAAGGTGCGGCTTATTTAGAGCAATTAAGTATTTATCAAGAAAATTCCGGCAGACTGAATGCAACGATCGATGCCCAAAGTGAGGATATTTTTAAAGCGACAGGGGAAAATAATTATTTTCAACAGATTATTGAGCAATGTAATGCATGGTTAACTCATAAAAATAAATTGCGTTATTGGTGTGCTTGGCGGAAAGTCAGACAGGATGCTATTTCAGCAAGTCTAGCACCCTTAATAACAGGTATTGAAAAAGGCTATACCAATGGCTTATCTGCCAAAGAACTTTTAATGGTTAATTATTCTCGTTGGTGGGTTAACGCTGTCGTTGATCATGATGAGACGTTGAAAAACTTTATACCGGCTGAACATCGGCAAAAAATCGAAACTTATCATCAGTTAGACGCTGATTTGATGCAGCTTACACAGCAATATGTAAAAGCCCTGTTGGCAACAGGTATCCCTAAAACAACAGAGATTAAGAAAGGTTCAGAATGGGGTGTGCTCGCACGTGAAATTCAAAAGAAAACACGACACATGCCACTGCGTCAATTAATGAGCCAAATGCCTGATGTAATTACTAAGCTGACGCCTTGTGTAATGATGAGTCCTATGAGTATTGCACAATATCTTCCGGCGAATAGTAAGGCGTTTGATGTGGTGATCTTCGACGAAGCCAGTCAGATTACCGTACCTGACGCGATTGGTGCGATTGCCAGAGCAAAGCAGGCGATTGTGGTGGGCGATCCGAAGCAGCTGTCTCCTAGCTCTTTTTTTGCCAAGAAATCGTGCGGTGACGATGACTATTCAGATGAATTTGAAGGCGATATGGAGTCCATTCTTGATGAATGTTTAGCCGCGAATATTCCTTGTATGAATCTGAATTGGCATTACCGGTCCCGTTGTGAGTCGTTGATCACTTTTTCTAACCATAAATACTATGGGGGACAGCTGGTTACCTTCCCGAATAATGATACCAAGGGTAGATCGGTTTATTATCATGCTGTGGACTCGGTTTATAAGGAAGGTCAACATCGCATTAACCGGGGTGAAGCGGATGCAATTGTCGAAGATATTGTGACTAAACTGCGCCAACCGGGCTTTAATAAATCGATTGGTGTTATCACGTTTAATACGGAACAACAGAAATTAATTAGCGATTTGTTTGAGGCTGCCCGCAGTCAATATCCGGAAATAGAACCGCATTTTGCGGAAGATAAATTTGATTCCGTGTTCGTCAAAAATCTGGAAAGTGTTCAGGGGGATGAGCGTGATTTAATTTATTTCTCAATCACCTTTGGTAAAGATGCCGCTGGTAAGTTAAGTATGAATTTTGGCCCTATGAATCAGGCTGGCGGCAAACGCCGATTAAATGTCGCCGTGACTAGAGCAAAAGAAGAAATGCATGTGTTTGCGTCATTAAAGCCAGAACAAATCGATTTATCCCGTACCGGCGCTGAAGGTGTTCGGGATTTAAAGCATTTTCTGGAATACGCACAACGTGGCGCTTCAGCATTAACTCAAGCAACAGGTGCGCCCGGTGGCTTTTTTGACTCACCCTTCGAACAAGCAGTGGCTGAAAAACTGCATAATAAAGGCTGGGTAACGCACTCTCAAGTCGGTGTGTCTGGCTATAGAATTGACCTTGGCGTAATTAATCCTGATGCGCCAGGAAAATACTTGTGTGCCGTCGAATGTGATGGCGCCAGTTACCATAGTTCTGCGACAGCAAGAGATAGAGATTTTTTAAGAGAGCAGGTATTACGAGGCTTAGGCTGGGAAGTGCTTAGAATCTGGTCAACCGACTGGTGGATTGATTCTGAGTCGGCACTAGAGCGCGTTGATGACGAGTTGAATAAGTTGTTGGAGAAATATCGGGCTGAGGCTGTTTAGTCTCGTAGATTGGACATGCTTTTAGTGGAAACTTTTCAAAGCCGTTTGACATCGCTGGAGCTTGGAGTAGAACAAAAACCGACTGAGGCTAAAAGGGATGAATTTTAGGGGCTTATGCAATGCGCGCCTACGGAAATCTTTGACAGGCTTTTCTAAAATCCGCTGATGACAATCATAAAAAAAATAGTACAATACCCAAGTCAGAAAACAGATGTTGAGTTAAGGGGTTCCTAAGTTGTTAGGTTGTCCGGTTATCAATGTTGTAGTTCTGTGTTAACCGTAAGTTTTTATTTTTAGGAGTTTCAAAATGGCAACAGGCACTGTAAAGTGGTTTAACAACACGAAGGGTTTTGGTTTTATTGCACCTGCTGATGGCGGCGAAGATGTTTTTGTTCACCATTCAGTTATTCAGGGTGATGGTTTCAAGACACTGACTGAGGGCGACACAGTCACTTTTGACATCGAATCAGGTCCAAAAGGCTTAACCGCTGCTAATGTTTATCCCAAATAAGCATAACCGGATTTAAAAAAAGCCCTTGTGATGATTCATCACAAGGGCTTTTTTTTGCCTACCGATTTTTAAAAAGCTATTTTAAAGGGCGACCTTTGGCGTCTAGATAGATTTGCCCGCCAAAAATCAGAACGCCCTCTATAAAGCCCCAGAGCCAAGCAAATCCAGGGGCACCCGCTACTATAAGTATCGTCCCCAACGCTAATTGGATAAAACCCAGCCGGTAAAAGCCCAGATAAAATCGGTGCGCACCTGTGAGTCCCAACAATAACGCCAACACAGCGGCCAGATATTTGTATTTAACGGCTTTAGGCGGTTCCAAATACGCGCCCACCAACTTGATATTGTTTGCACTGGTCCCTTCAGCATCAAAGCTTACGTCATCGTCTACATCCGGCGGCACATCCGTAGCCCAATCTTCCAAATGAAACGTAAACAACGCGCTCTCACTTCTTATTACCCCGGTTTGCTTGTCGGGATCGTAACTTTCAATCTGTCCAATCATTTATCATTTACCTTTAAAATTAGAACGCCCCATGGGTCGTTATGTCACTCCAGCCTGATCTCACATTAAGATCAATTATCATGCAAACGTACTGCCAAAACATCACACAAAGCGTGATGCAGCACTCCATTTGCAGTCGAACCCAGCAACAGGGCGAATCCGTGCCGTCCATGCGAGCCGACGACGATTAAATCCACCTTATTTTCTTCAGCAACCCGGATTATTTCCAATTTAGGGCTACCTGTTTCAAGCCACCGACAATCCTCAGCGATACCCAGTTTATCCGCCAGATGGGCCAATCTCATTTTTGCCGCAGCCATTAACTCAGCGGTTAAATCAAGATCAAAAGGGATAGTCGAACCGTAAGCTGCATCGGCAATCAGCAAATTATCCATCACATTCACAACACTCAGTTTCGCCTGATATTGTTCGGCCAAGTCTTTAGCCCTACAGGCGACAGCCTCGCTGTGCTCAGAAAAGTCCGCCGCCAGTAATATATGTTTATAGCTTTCCATGATTCTTCCTATTTAACGCCCGCAACTTCAGGAAACAATAAAGCCATCACCTGATAAGATCCCAGTAGGTATAAAAACGCCACGCCCAAACTAAACGTCAAGGTTTGTCCCAGCGCATTGCGAATGATATGCCCGGTAACTGCCCAATGCCAAATCATTAAGGCTATCGTTGTAATAAATGCCAATAAAGCGACCCTTCCAATCATCATTGACGCCATTCCCGGCAACGCAAAGAAACTGATCATCGCATCAATACCCAATAAAGCGCCAGTCGTTTGATAAAACCGCCCACGCTTTCGAGCTACGTATAACATAAACCCGCTAAATCCGACAATCAGTAAGGCTGAGACAATAGCCTGCAACAGCGAGGTAAGCCAGTCCGTGCGGATACTGACCATTAAAAAACTGACGATAACATCGACACCAATCAATACCCGCAACAACCATAAGGAAGACGGTAAATCCTGCGGGCCTTTTCTAAACAGGCAAATATCGAATAACGAATTTATGATTTCAAGCATAATTTTCCTGTCAACGGGTGACCAGTCGGTCGCCACTACACACTCATTTAGCCGCTTCGATTTTTTCTTCAGCTTCCATCCAGGCCGTTTCGGCATCATCCAGCGCCTTATCGACTTTCACTTTCCGCTCCATCAGCTTTTTTAACTGCGCTTTTTCCGATTCCGCATAAATGGCCGGATCGGCCAGCTGATGCTCCAGTTGCCGCTGTTCATGATGATATTTTTCAACAGCGATTTCAGTTTTTTTCAGGGCGTCGAATAAAGGTTTGTGCCTTTGTCGGCGCTCTGCATCCAGTTTTCGCTGGTCTTTTCGCGATACCGTCTGCTCACTATCGGCATCGATTTTTTCTTCGCCTTTTTTCTGCTCGGTCAGCCAAACCCGGTAATCATCAAGGTCGCCGTCGAAGGGCTGCACCTTGCCACCCGCCACCAATAATAACTGATCGGTCACCGAGCGCAATAAATGTCGGTCATGCGAGACCACCACTATCGCGCCTTCATAATCCTGTAAGGCCACGTTCAAGGCGTGACGCATGTCCAAATCCAGATGGTTGGTCGGCTCATCCAGCAGCAACAGGTTGGGATTTTGATAAACCAGCAGCGCCAAGACCAGGCGAGCTTTTTCGCCGCCGGAAAAAGGTTTGACGATTGCCATGACCTTATCGCCGCAAAAATCGAAACCGCCTAGAAAATTGCGCAAATCCTTCTCGGTCGCCTGCTTGTCCAGTTGCTGCAAGTGCCACAACGGACTTTCATCAAGGTGCAATTGCTCCAGTTGATGTTGGGCAAAATAGCCGATTTTTAACGTTTCCGCTGCATTTCTGTTACCAGACAACGGCTGCATATCGCCCGCCAACACCTTAATCAAACTGGATTTGCCCGCGCCATTCGGCCCCAATAGCCCGATACGGTCGCCTGGCGAAATCGACAATCCCGCCTGTTTAATAACACAGGTTTGCCCGTAACCAATATCGACCTTATCCAGCGTCAATAACGGGTTAGGCATTTTTCCCGGTTTGGCAAAGCTAAAATCGAATGGTGAATCGACATGCGCCTGTGCAATCAGCTCCATGCGTTCCAGCGCTTTAATCCGGCTTTGCGCTTGCTTGGCTTTAGTGGCCTGCGCCTTAAACCGGTCAACAAAGCTTTGGATATGGGCGATTTCCCGTTGCTGCTTCAGATAGGACGATTGCTGTTGCGCGAGCTTTTCGGCGCGCATCCGTTCAAATGCAGAATAATTGCCGGTATAAATTTCGGCCTTATTCTGTTCGATATGGACGATGTGGTCGGTGATGGTATCCAGAAAATCCCGGTCATGAGAAATCAGCAACAAAGTGCCAGGATATTTATACAACCAGTCTTGCAACCAGATTACCGCATCCAGATCCAGATGGTTGGTTGGCTCATCAAGCAACAATACATCTGAGCGGCACATCAAGGCCTGAGCCAGATTAAGCCGCATCCGCCAGCCGCCGGAAAACGAATTGACCGCATTGTTTTCCTGGTCGGCGCTGAAACCCAAACCGTTCATCAGCCGAGAGGCTCTAGCCTGTGCGGTATAACCGCCGATGGTATCCAAGGCGGCATGCAATTCGGCTTGTTTTAAGCCGTCATCGGCCTGTTCGGCAGCGGCCAATTGCGCTTCCAAACGTCGTAATTGCTGGTCGCCGTCGATCACATAATCGATCGCGGAGCGGCTGGTGGCCGCTGATTCCTGCGCAACGTGAGCGATTTCCAGCCCCGGCGGCATCGAAAAATCACCCTCATCCAAATGCAACTCGCCTTTGACCAGCGCAAAAAAACTGGATTTGCCCGCGCCGTTTGCACCAGTAAAGCCCACTTTTTGGCCTTTATGGATAGTGAATGAAGAATTGGCAAACAGCACCCTTACGCCACGACGGAGGGTTATATTTCTAAAATTTAGCATTAAGGCTCAAGGTAAAAAGTTCAAGGAAAAAGCTTGTAGGATAGGTAGAGGCGGTAGCCGAAACCCATCATAAACAATCACCTATGCGATGGGTTTCGCGTCGCCTAGAGGCGCCTACTTTTGGTGCTCTACCCATCCTACGTGCTAGGAAATTCTATGCAGCTCGCTCAATCATTTGCTCCGCCTGCTCGGCAAACTGCTCAAGATTACCTTTTTTGACCGTTTCCACCGGAATAACCAGCGCGGTGCTCAAATTGATATAGATATAAACATACCGTTTGCCGTATTCCACCCTGACCAATTCGCTCCAGGCCATTTTATGTTTGCCGCTGGGCGATTTTTCCAACAAATAACTGGGATTGGCAGGATCAATGGTCAGCGTATAAGTACCGAACATATTGTTTTTTTCTTTAGGTGTGTAATTTTTAAGGATCTGTCTGCGCAAATCCAGCATCATTATTCTTGGCGACAGCAACGCCCAGAGCACAGCAATAACGATGATATATCCCGACGACATCATATCGCCATAATAAAAATAATAAAACGAACCGATAAGCCCCATGATGCCCGGCACTATCCAGCGGTTTTTCCTGATATTTTGCTGTATTTCCTCATTTCTCATGAACTGTATTTCATTAAAATGGATTAAATCTTCTTCGCGGAATTCGTATTCAATTTCAAACATGTTATTGGTCTTTGTGGAGTGATAAAAAAGCAGCTACGCAATCGTAGGTGCAGAAAAGATTCTAATGCATTTTTATTTTTGCATAAGCGCTACGCCGGAACAGATTAGAAAGCGTCAACAGGGTCGTCCCGCCGCCTACAATCACTATTTTGTGTTTTTCATTATTGTTATCAGTCATTGTCCTCCCTCTTTCAGAGCATTATTTTCCTGCGCGGTAGCATTATATCGAATCAACCCCGTTATGACCGATTTTACTCAGCATTGCAGTCGTGTATGGTTTATGAAAACGCAGGAAAAGTGTTGCACCGCCTGACCCCGTGTGTCGGATGAATTCGTGTAATGATTCTGGATCAGCGCAAATTCCAGCGGTTCGACCACTCTCACATCCATTGACAACAACACTCAATGTATCTACAGTCTGTGCATACAACGCAATCAGGAGATAATCATGACCTACGCTCGCGTATTCCAATCTGGTAACAGCCAGGCCATTAGGCTGCCCAAAGAATTCCGCCTAGAAGTCGATCGGGTAGAGATTTTTCGTCGTGGGGAGGAAATCGTCCTGCGCGAACATTCGGCAAACGCCGCAGCTATCTTTGACGCCTTAGCCAGCCTGCCGGATGATTTTATGGCGGATGGCCGTGACGACAGCCCGCCTCAAGAAAGGGAAGAGCTTTAATGGGGATGCGCTACCTGCTGGACACCAACATCTGCATCTACATCGCCAAGCATAACCCGCCAGCCGTGCGAGAACGCTTCGCCAGACACGCCGCTTCCGAACTGGCCATGTCGGTGATCACCTTGGGCGAACTGCGTTTCGGTGCGGAAAAAAGCCAGTCCCGCGAACGTGCGTTGGCGGCTATCAACCAACTTGAGGCGGTGATCCAGGTTATCCCTCTCCCTGAGGCCGCTGGAGAGCACTATGGACAAATCCGCGCAACCCTGCAAGGTAGCGGACAGAGTGTCGGCAACAATGATCTTTGGCTTGCAGCCCATGCACGATCAGAAGGCTGGATCTTCGTTACCAACAACGAGCGGGAATTCGTTCGCGTAGATGGCTTGCAGATTGAAAATTGGGCTGAATCCACGAGGGCGTAGCTTGCAATGTGTTTAGATGGGGTAAACGCGGTAGAGCAACGCAGGAGCAGTTGCCGAGCAAACCGCCAATCACCAAAAACACGATAAGATGCGCTTATAGGATGTGCTGAGGTACGAAGCGCATCGCTCGCGAGTGATGCGCCTCCTGTCGTCGGCACATCCTATGACCTACGCCTGACTTTTACCTTGCCCGCCAGACATAAGTTGCCACCGTACCCGCAGGCAGGGTGGCGACGGCGTTTTTCCCTTGAAACTGGATGTTAAATGACCGGGATTCTGCGCTGTCATTGAGTGCGATCATAACGATGTAGCCCGCAGGCGTCAGAAAAGCGACATTCGGCAAGCTGGCTTGTTCGTCGGAATAAATTCTTACCGAACCGGGGCGAACCCATTTTGCGGCATGGGCGATCACATAATAGGCGACATTGCGGGTAACCTCATTGCCCACGGTCAACGCGCCGACACAACGGGCCTCGCCCCCTGGCGTATGAGGGCCGCAGTAAGGGTCGGAAGCCAGGTTCCACTCAAACACCACCCGGCTCCAGTTGCGTAGCGAACCGATCAGTACATTTCTTACGTGCCACATTAAGTCGCCGCTAAACTGCCCGTCCGATCCCACCCATTGTTCGGTGAAATACAGTTTCATTTCCGGGTAAGCCTCATGGACTTCGGAAAGCGTCGAAATGTCGCCACCGTATAGATGCCAAGCCGATCCGGCCAGATAACGACGCGCTTCGGCATCGGCGAAAATTTCTAAAGGGTATTCTTTGACATCGCAATTGTGATCCCAACAAAACAGTTCCACATGGGCCAATCCGGCTGCTTGCAACGCAGGCCCCAGATGATTTTTGATGAACTCGGTCTGCTCAGCCGCTGCCATGATCATGCTGGGTTCGTTTTTGAGATTCAACGGTTCGTTCTGCGGGGTGATCGCATGGACGGTAATGCCTTTCTCCCGCATGGTTTGCAGGTATTTGACTAGGTAAGCGGCATAAACAGCGTAGCAATCCGGTCTCAGTTTACCGCCGACGGAACGTTGGTTGGTCTTCATCCACGGCGGTGCAGACCAAGCTGTGGCCATGACCTTGATTTCGGGGTTGATAGCCAGGATTTCCTGTAACAGGGGGATGACTTCAATATCCCCTGCCTCCATGTCGAAATGGGCAAGCTCTGGGTCTGTTTGCCCTTCAGGCATGTCGTCGTAGGAAAAGCAGCGCTCGCTTAAGTCAGACGCACCGATGCTTAGGCGCAAAAAACTGATACCGATACCGTCGTCATCGGGCAAGAACAATTCCCTCAACAATGCTGCCTTGTCAAGACCAGGCAGGCGACTGATCAGCATGGCGCTGCCGCCGGTCAAGGAAAATCCGAAGCCGTCTATGCTTTGGTATTTTTGCCCCGCATCCACGGTTATCACCGGGAAATCATTGGCGGTATCGGCAAAGCGAAGCTCATGGGTCTGCCGTTGAAACAAACAGGTTTGGTCGGCGGAAGTCAGCCAAACCGCCAAAGAAGAAGGATTTTCTGAAAGGGGGGGAAGTTTGCTTGATTCAGGCATGGAAGTCCTCTTGGCGGGGCAGCTTAATGTTAGGGGTCAATATGAGCATCACCGGTTAGATAATCGCTTACCAATAAGGTCATTCGATCTGTTTAATAATATACAACTTCAATTTGTTATCAAGTGCTTTGATTTTGCCGGGCAACTGCATGGACGAATCTCTCTGACCGTTGCGACACGAGTCGGCCACTATACCAATGGCGCAAAGGCAGACCTAATGCTAAAATCGCTACTCTAATAATTTTAGTTTTTAAGGAAGATCATGAGCAAAATCACCATCGAACACAATCCTAGCGAAGAGCGGTTAAAAGAGTTGGGGGTTTCCAGCTGGGAAATCTGGGAGAAAGAAATCTCAAAGTTCCCACTAGATTTTGATGAAACTGAATGCGCGTATGTGCTGGAAGGTGAGATTTTGGTAACGCCAGCTGAAGGTGAGCCGGTACGGATTATAGCCGGTGATCTGGTGTCGTTCCACAAAGGCTTGGATAGCCAATGGGAAGTGGTCAAGCCATTGCGTAAGCATTACAGCTACGCTTATCCGAACGGCGTTTAATCAGTTGCTGGTTTCCAGGTTATATTCTGGGAGCCAGCGCATTGCTGCCTTCAGTCGCTTGCGTTAAGACGAGCCACCCTGCTGAACCAAAAACCTATC
The DNA here is from genome assembly GCA_038922455.1 of Methylobacter sp. GTDB lineage: Bacteria > Pseudomonadota > Gammaproteobacteria > Methylococcales > Methylomonadaceae > Methylobacter_A. Next base: position 24,783 of record JBCKWP010000010.1, read on the forward strand.
CAGTTGATTTGCAAACGCCTGGATGTCGCGTGAGTTTAATGCCGCAGGCCCGCCGGTATCAATGCCGCTAGAGCGCAAGGTATCCATGAAATCGCGCATATTCAAACGCTCCTTGATGGTGTCCTCGGTATAGCGCTCGCCGCGCGGATTTAGCGCATGGCCGCCTTTAACGATCACCTCATAAGCCAACGGAATATCGCCGGTTATCACTAAATCGCCAGCGCTTAATTGTTTGACGATTTCATTATCCGCCACATCAAAGCCCGAGCTGACTTGCATAAACTTGATATGGCGTGATGGCGGGGTTTGCAGGCAGTGGTTAGCCACCAACGTAACGGTAATTTTAGCGCGCTCCGCTACCCGAAATAAAATGTCTTTGATCGCCTTAGGGCAGGCGTCCGCATCAACCCATATTTGCATGTCTTACTTTACTCGGTGGTATTAGCGATTATTTTATGAATTCGTTTAATGCTGACGGTGATGATGATCAAAATAAAGGGAATGGACAGGCCTTCAATGAGGACTGGATTGACCTTCCAGCCAAGAATATGCAGCATCTCGGCTATTTTGCCGATAAGACTGGCCGCATAATAGGTAATGGCGACCATCGAGATTCCTTCAACCATTTCCTGCATCCGCAATTGCATTTTTGCACGCAAGGCCATTGACGTAAGCAAGCGCTGATTTTGTTTCTCAATAACAATATTGACACTGGTACGCAGTAACTGGCTGGCGTTACTGACCCGCTCGGAAAGCAGGGTAAAGCGGTGCGAAGTCGATTGACAGGTATTCATCGCCGGTTCTAGCCGTCGTTTGATAAACTCGCCCAAGGTCTGAATACCTTGAATCCGAACTTCGCGTAAATCGGTTACCCGTTGTCCCACCAATTGATAATAGGCGCTGGCAGCCGCAAAACGAAAGTGATTGCTGGATATGTGATTTTCAACTTCAGCGGCCAATGTCGTTAACTCATCCAATAATTTGGCATCGTTAGAGTCAGGCAGCGTCATTGCGTTGGTGATGGTGTACAGTTGCCGATCGCACTTATTTAATGCGGGGTACAGCTTGCGGGCGACCGGAAAAGCCAGTAACGCCATAACTCGATACACTTCAATTTCAAAGAGTCGCTGTAATAAGCGCCCTGCTTGTTCTGTTCTTAAGCTATGGTTAACGATCAAAAACCGGCTAAAGCCATCAACGTGAATGCGAAAATCAGTGAATACCGATGCCGCACCGCCGGTGACTTTAGAGCCAATAACCGGATTATCTGCAAAATAAGCCGACAGCGTCGCTAGGTCAATATTCTCGTCATAATTAATGTCGGCGGCGGTGACAATTGTGGTGTGCGCCGCAACAATAACTTGCCCGGGTAATTGCGACAGCCAATCTAACGGCACTTTTTTTAGCGCAGAATCCGCAAAAGGATCTTTAGGGGTGTCCTGCACATAAAAACTGTAAGTACTAAACTCGCCGTGTTGTTCCCAGCGTATTTGAAAGGAATTAAAGGTCGCGGTAAAGTGATCCGCGTCTTTATCAGGCTGAGCGACGCCGAATCGTTCACACAGCGTTATCAGGTGCTGACGCTCTTGCATTTTTTCATCATTCGACAGTAATAACGCCAGATGACTCGCTCTAACCGGCAGATTTTGAACAAACGGTGCCCGGGCGTGGACTTCGTTGTGAAGTACAAAGCGTTGCGGATGATTTTTAGGAATAGGGGGTAAGGTCGTCACAGGTTATTTTTATAGGTTATGTCATAAAAGTAGAATAGCTAGCGTTATCCTGCAAAAGCTATAAACAGCTCATAAGCTGAAATATCTGTAACTATTCAGCATACCAGGGATAAGGGATAACATCCCTACACCATTGGCCTCTAAGGGTAAGATGCCCTTTGATGGTCAGCACTAGGCTTGCCGAAACGGTGGTTTGCCAGGGATGTTATCCCTACGCTGAATAGTTACAAATATCTATCAAATTCGGATCATTTTAGTTTCTGAAAAAGACTACATTATCACTCACTTTGACAAACTTTGCGACAGAACTGGCAATGATGCATCGCTACCTCGAACATCACCTGACCAGACGTTGCAATAGCGTCCCACTGATCAGCGTGGTGGCAAACGCCATGGCAACCAGGGCTACGAAAATACGTTGATCGATCAAATGTTGTTCCAGCGCCACGGAGGCCAGAATGATTTCCACGGCACCTCGGGCGTTGAGACCCACGCCCACAGTCAGGGATTCCCGTGCCGACATTCCGCCGAGCATGGCTCCCAGACCGGCTCCCAAGATCTTGCCCAGACAGGCAACCAGGAACACCCATAACACCTTGCTTAACGGCGCCGAGCAATTTGCCCCGGTTCGTGTCGAAGCAGATTTCAGTTATACCAACCAAAGCCGTTACGGCATCCGTTATGCTTGCTGCGGCGATGCGGCAGGTTTCCTCGACCCGGTGTTTTCCTCAGGCGTATTCCTGGCTTTCACCAGCGCCGCCCGTGTCGCCGACCAAGTTCACTTAGGGCTACAAGAAGGCCGCGAAGCCGATCCCCTGTTACACGCAGGCGATGACGAGGCTTATCTGTTGGGCTTTAACACCATGCGCTTGTTCGTGGAGCGTTTCTACCAATCAAACATCGTGCATAACCTGTTTTTTGAGGCTGACCGCGATCCTGAATTGAAAGACCAGATCGCTAGGCTATTGTCCGGCGATTTGTGGGCCGACAACAATGCCTTGCAACAAAACCTGCTGGCTGGCCGTCGAATGGCAGGCTAAGTAATATGCACGAAATAAGTTGAACAACCGTAGGAGCGGCTTTAGCCGCGATCGATCGCGGCTAAAGCCGCTCCTACGGTTGTTTTATTCGTTACAAGTTAACTTGCTCAAGTTATTTCGTGCATACTCCTAAGCTTCCCCCCTCTTCAAAATTTTTTGGTGTTGAAGAGTCGCAATCCTCACAGAAAATACCTTCGCCTTATGACGGCACCGCAACTCCACGCATTACTCATCCAGATTAGCCTGATGCTGTCCATCGCTTGGTGCATGGGCTATCTAGCCAGACGCCTTGGACAACCTGCCGTGTTAGGCGAGTTGCTGGGCGGCATCATCTTGGGGCCGACGCTGCTAGGGGCGTTCGCGCCACAAACCCATGCCCTGCTGTTTCCGGCGGATCAATCCGTGACCACCAGCCTTGATGCCTTGCTCAAGGTCGGGATGCTGTTCTTCATGTTTTCCGCCGGATTGGAGATCAATCTGGTGCATGTCCGCCGCCACCTTCGCGCCATCGTTTTCACTAGCCTAGCCGGAGGAATGATCCCATTTGCGTTAGGGTTTGCGCTGGTGATGCTGTTTCCTGATTTGTGGGGGCGGCAAGATAACCCGCAGTTATTGGCCTTGTTTATGGGTACGGCCCTATCGATTTCGGCTTTGCCGGTGATTGCCAGGATATTGATGGAGACGCAGTTGATCGATACGAAAGTTGGCGCAACGATCATGGCTTCCGCCATGATCATCGACATGGTCGGCTGGTCTTTGTTCGCGCTTATTTTGCATGATTTAAAACCCGGCCTATCGGGCGGCAACATGGGCGCCACCTTGACTATAGTGCTAGGCTTAGCGGCGCTGACGTTGGTTTTTGGGCGCTGGCTGATACAACCTCTATTGCATCACGCCCGATATTTCAAGGATTGGCCGGGAGGCTTGCTGACGTTTTTGGCGGCCTTGGTTGTGTTAGCGGCGGTCGGCGCGGAAAGCGCCGGGATACACGGTATTTTCGGCGCATTTATGGTCGGGGTAGCCTTAGGCCAAGACCGGGATCCCGGCCAAGAAAAACGCATCCACCAGATGATCCAGCCCTTCGCGCTGAACTTTTTCGCCCCGCTGTATTTCGTCTC
>JBCKWP010000011.1:0-27982 GCA_038922455.1 Methylobacter sp.
TCTTGCCTTCAGTGGGCGGTGGGTGGCACATCAGTGGATCGCCAGACCTTACGACAATAAAGCTGCCAAAGATCCCAGTAGTCGGCGATGCCGCGCTCATTTACCTGGTATTTTCGTTCTCCTATTTGCGGCATCAGGCTTTGAAACCGTGCGTCAATATTTCGCACGGGATGCAACCCTTTAGCAATAATACGCTCTACAGCATAACCCTCCGTTTCGATTTCATTTTTTATGATGCCGCTGACCACTCCTTTTTCCTGTAAAGCCAGCTGAATTTGAAATAGAGTGATAGGAGCGCCACCGTATGGGGTAATTAAGGCGCTCACCAATTTCCAGCACAAGGCCTTCATTAGGGTTATTGTACTATTGCACCCAGTGTGAAAATCAGTCTTTATGCAGAAATAAATCGGCTAGACCTTGAGTAGCCAGAGCCTCCATTATTGCCTCATCCAGTCGCGGCTTGCATTCACAGACCTCAAATTCGACAAAACGACCTATCTGTAAAGATTGTAACTATTCAGCGTAGGGATACCACCGTTTCGGCAAGCCTAGTGCTGACCCTCAAAGGGCATCTTACCCTTAAAGGCCAATGGTGTAGGGATGTTATCCCTGGCATGCTGAATAGTTACTAGACATCTTTCCTAAATAATCGTTATAGGATTAGTGGTGTCTGCCGGAAACACCGATTCTCGCTATCGCTAGAACCGGCTTATTCCGGCCTACAGGACTGTATTTAGGAAAGATGTCTACTAAAGATTAGCAGATTACTAAAAAACCGTACGCCAACATCGTTTGCATCGAAGGCCCGCTTGATTTTCATAACGATACCATTATTTTCAGGCAGCAACGGAATTGAGTACGCGGGAATACCGCGTCTAGCGACCCTGACTTGCCATTCAATAATTTGTCTCAAAAAAAACTTCTATGCTAGTTAGAGCCTATGCGAATTAAATAGTCGCACCGTACATCCATCAACAATATTTCTGTGAGCATGTGGGCATTTAACTTATACGGCCAAAACCTTATCATTTTGTGCGCCAACCAAATTTAATTTTTACCTACAAACAGGCACTATTGAAGTCTTGTACCGCTTTAATTACAAGTATACCCGCACTCTCTGTCGACGGATCTAAATCTTGCATTGAGTAAGTCTTCTACGGTAATTTTAAGCATACTAAATTTTCTCAAAAAAAAACCCCCGCTACCTATTGGTAGCGAGGGTCTCTCAATCCCTTAACTGACAACCAAAGTGGTCAGTTAATTATTTCATTAGATGAAAGATGGAATTAATGGAGCATCTATCGTAACCATTTGACGGTTGCCAGCTTCATCAAAGAAGAATAACAATCCAGCAAAACGGCTGTCTGGATCATAGATCAAGTCAGCTAAACGATAAACTTCCCAAGCAGCGTCAGAAGCAGTAACTTGCACAGTTCTTGTTGTACCTGGAGCAAGTGGGCTGTTATCACTAACAGTCAAACCTTCTTCAGCCAACAAGTCATCTGGATAGCCTGTTTCATCTTCATGAACCTTAGGATCTAAGAAACGAACACCAGCAGTATTAAACTCACCCAAACGAACTGAAGAATCACCATTGTTAGTGATAGTCAATGTCATTTGCATAGCACGACCTGGTACACGATAAGTTGCATCTTCAACTTTAACGCTAACAGTTCTTGCAGCCATTTCAATTGGTTTCATGCCGCGCAACAAACCAGCTTGCAATGGAGTAGTTACAGGATACGCTGCGTTTGTGCTCGCCATACCATAACCAACAATCGCCAAGGTAGCGACTGCAAATCCAATAGCCACTTTTCTGTCAGTAGCAGTAATCAAAGAATCTGCTTTTCCTGCTTCCATAGCCAGATAACGTGGAATGAATATTGGTTTACGTGCCCAATATCCCAACCAAGCCAAACCTATGGCATACCAAAGAGCGTGCCAGAAGTAAGTGTTGCCCAAGTTATACGTTTCTAGGTTGATAGTATCACCTAACAGCGTAGTCACTGGGTTAACAAATGATCCCATAGTACCAGTAACAGTTACCCATTTACCTGGACCGATGATTGGACCACCGCCTTTAACGTTCATCATAGTGTGTACGTGCCAGTCACCTGGACGACGTGCTTTTAACAGAACTTTAAACTCATAAGTCTCACCCAGTTCTAAAGAAACAGAACGTGGAACTAATTGACCACCGATCCATGAACCTTGACGAATAAATACAGGCCCTGGAATACCAATGTTCAAAAATGAGATTTCTGGTTTATCAACAGTTTCAGGCCATCCCGCGAAAACGTGGAATTTACCGGAAATTGTCATAGTATCGTTAACAGCCACAGTATCTTTTGACCAGTTCAGGTCAAACCAGTGAATTGTACGCATACGCATAAATGCGGCTTGCGACTTTTCGCCATGAGCAGATGCAGTTGGTGCGTAAAACATCGCTGCTGTAACAGTTACCAGCAGTGCGACAAAGGATAATTTAGCAACCTTGTCTTTTATTAATTTCATATATCCTCCTCTATAATAGAGAATCTATAGTTTTCTGAGTATCCAATATCAACAGCATACTTTTCTGCTGCTAACATCAGTCTTTTTGTGTAATTTCCTACAACCAAGTGCTTATGCGCTTTGGGTGAATGAAGTACCACCGAACCATTTACCGAAGAAATGCCACAAGAAGTAAATCAAGATACTCACGAAACCTGAGAAGAACGCTGATACTGGAGCAACGTCTTTACCGAAAGTTCTTAATGTACCTTTTTCAACCATTCTGATGTACTCTGGTGTACCAGTTCTTACGTAGTGGTAACCTTGTAAATCAGCTAGTGTCATCATCATGCCGTTATATTCAACAGGAACATGTAGTGGCGCGATAATTGGCCAGTTACCTGGGTAGAATATCAGACCCCATGTCAAACCACCGAGTACTGCCGTAACTGTCATGCTACCTGTCAGCATTAAGATAACGTCAAGAATAATAGCACCTGGCATCAGGTTTGAAGGGAAGCAGAAGTTTACTGGGAAATAAGTCCAACCCCAGAAATTCAAATATCTGTTGACCCACTCACCTAAGAGCAGACCTAAGATACAAACTACCGCGCCGAAAGGCAAACGGTAACGCCACCACAACACAGCCTGAACAGCCGCAGGGAAAGTGATTGAAACGATTGGAGCTACAGTTACCCATAGACGACGATCTTTCCAGTCAGTCCAGAAATCCCAGTCACCACCGGTTAACATGTAGTGAATGTGATAACCACCAAGTACAACAAAGAACAATGTGAACAGAATTAGCCAGTCGAACGTACGTGAAACTTTAACTGCTTCAGCGCGTGAACGTACAGCTGATTGAGATGCGCTCATTAGCTTACCTCCTAAAGGATTTAAATTATTTTTATTAATGACTATCTTCCACTTTTGGCTGTTTCGCCCTGAAAAAAAGCGAAACAACCGAGGAGATAGTAATTACAACCAAGACTTTATTAAGCTAAGTCTTTTTTCAGAAGTTTAGCAATAGCTGCAACTTCTGTATTCACAACACCCATTACACCTAAAGCTGCCCATCCGAAGAATACGAAGCCATAATGTAAAGGTGCAACAAACAACTCTTCCATGAACCAGAAAGTGTGACCCCATTCGTTCAAACCAACATTTGGCAGAATCATGAAAGGTCCAACTACCGCTACCATATACTGAAGGTGCAAACCTTGCTGATAAGTAGGCAGTCTGGTTTTTGCATACAAGAAGCATGCTCCACCAGTGATGATGTAGATAGGGTAGCTCAAGTAAAACTCGATGATATGGCTTGGTGTAAAGTCAGTATCACGAACGATAGTTTGATGCCACGTACCATCTTGCTCTGTAAAGTAGCTAGCGCCGTAGTAAATAGCGAAAGCATACATTACCAACCAAGTCCAATGAGTAAAGTGTCTTCTCAACTCTTCTCTTGGCGTGATTGACATTACTTTACGGTCACGAGATTTCCAGATATAGCCCCACAGGATACCTGCAGTTGCCACCTCTAAAACAAACTCAATATAAAGAAAGTTCATCCAATATGTTTCGAATTCAGGTGCGAATGAATCTAAACCAGCTGACCAGCCGTAGACGCCTTCATACCAACGAACCCAAGCATAAAACACCACATACGTCAGTGCTCCAAGGATCATATTTTTCTTATTTAACAGCGGTGCTTCCGCAGCATCAGCTCTCACTGATTCAGTTGTAGCTGCCATTTCTACCTCCAAAAATTATATCAAATCCCCAACTTGTTATGGCCAGGGGCTATAGTTACAACTCCATTTTCCCACCCATCCTTAATCAGATTAAGAACCAAGTGCCGCCAAGTCAATTTAGCGAGCTGTCAGTCTACCAGCTCAATTAACCTTGTCAAGTCAAAAACAAGTGCCAGATTCATTTCCTTAAATACAGGCCTTACCTGTTAAATTCATCTGCATTTAAAACATTGATTCCTGTTACAATTAATTTTATTATTTTCTAATCTTACTCTCTTAAGTCCATGAAGAAATACTCCATAATAATTCTTATCGTTAGCTTGGCAGCCTTGCTTTTATTTCAAAAAGAGGTCGTCATGCCTTTCGTTTACAAAGTAATTCAATCAGACCTGTTCCTTGTTGACAGCAAAGACCAAGGGGGGCAGACCCCTATCTCCACGCCGCTCACCGGACTCGCCTTTAAGCATTGCAATAGCTACATTAAATCCAAACTTGAATCCGACTTATCCATTAACTTCCCTGAAAAGCCGCTTAATGCCTGGAGCCTGGGAAACTACCAATATGTCATTAACGCCGAAATCGACATCACAAGCCCCACAGCTGGCACAACCACCAAAAAATATGCCTGCCGAATTAATTACAAAAACGGCGACAACGACGAAGGATCTCTTGACTTTACTAATTGGTCCATTGAAGGCCTGTCTGGATTGGATCTTTAACACCCAAACACCCATCTATCGACACAAGCACAGCACCTACAACCCGCTTTTCTAAAAAGCGGGCATTATACATCTGATGACAGGACTGATTGAATGCCGTTAATGCGCCACCTTCTTTTAAGATGCCGGAAATGCAAAAAAGCCAATACAACTTCCGCTGTACTGGCTTTTTTCTTTTGACTACAGATAAAACAAAGAAGGCTAAGTGAGGCTTTTTTTATTTGCTGTATTTTTAGGTATATCGCTTTTTGTATCCATGCCAGGATCAACCATCCCAACAAAAAACCACAAAAATTTATTTACCGTATCTTTTACGGAACTTATCAACACGACCCGCTGTATCAACAACGCGCTGTTTTCCTGTATAAAAAGGATGACATGAAGAACAAACCTCAACTTGCAGATCCTTACCCAATACAGAACCGGTTTCAAATTTATTGCCGCAACCGCAAGTCACAGTAATTTGCTTATATTCTGGATGAATTTCTGGTTTCATATTACTTTCACATTACCCACAAACGGGCTACATACTTTATTTAAGAACCGCAGATAATACGTTTTTTCTTGAAAACTCGCAACTCAATTTATTTTTATGCGCATTATTACCTTAAACGCAATCAACATCCGCTCCGCTGAACGTAAAGGTTTCTGCACTTGGATGCCGCAACAAAATGCCAATTTTATTTACATTCAGCAAACCAAAGCCCAGCTACACGAGCTTCCTGCCAAGAATCACCTGAAGGCTTGTTTTAGGCATTATTTGGCTATGATTATGCTTTACTATCAATGAATTGAGATTGCGATTTAATGTGGCTTTCTCCAATCCCCACCTCAACTGCCTTTCTTAATCGTAAAAAAACTTAATTTACCAACATTACTTTTAACCACAGCTCTGACCGGTAAGGTAAATATAACCGTCACTTTTAAGCCGCCGAATTCGGACTCGTCCAAAACAAGTTCAGCGCCGTGTATCGTAGCAATGCGTTGCACGATCGAAAAGCCAAGGCCGGTGCCTTGGGCTTTATTGGCGGTTTCAACGCAACGATGAAACCGTTTCAGCGAGTTCTCATACTGGTCTGGCGCTATGCCCGGCCCCGAGTCTTCAACGCTCAACAGTAAATGATGCTCGGTTCCTATCAGGCTAACCCTGACCATTCCTTGAGCTGGGGTATATTTGATCGCGTTGTCGATAATATTTCGGATCAGAATGTTTATCAGCAGGGTGTTTGCCACGATGGGCGACGCGTTAATCTCATCGTATTCCATGTTAATTCGCTTTTTATGCGCATCATGATCCAATTCGGCAATGATGCGCGGCACTTCACGACTAAGCACAGTCGTTCCTTTGGCTAAAAATTCGGTGCCGGATTCAATGCGCGAGAAGGTCAATAGCTGTTGCACCATGTAGGTCATACGATTAACGGCTTGTTCAATCCGCTTGAGCGCCTGATGACGAACCGTCTCATCGCTGGTACGCAGTGCAACCTGAGCCTGAGTCAACAGTCCGGCCAAAGGCGTTCTTAATTCGTGCGAGGCATCGGCGGTAAACTGGCGCTCATGCTCAAAAGCCTGCTCAAGCTGGGCAAACAGGTTGTTGATCTCATTGACCACAGGGACGATTTCCTTGGGCAGCTTCTTGCTGGATAGCGGCTTAAGAAAGCTGGCTTCCCGACGGGATAAGGCGATTTCAAGCCGGTTGAGCGGTTTTAAGGAATGCCCGACAATAATCCAGATGACGAGACCTAAAATCGGCAGGCCGACCAGGAATTGCATCACCAATTGTGCTGATATTTCATCGGTTAATTCGGCGCGTATTTCTTCTTTTTGACCGACATGAATAACATATTCGTCGTTTGAGCTGGATATGCTAAAGACATGCCATAAATGATCATCGATATTGGTTTCGCTGAAACCATTGGCCGTAGTGGAAAAGGCAAACGTCGGCGCGCTTTCAGAACGTAACAATAAGCCGTCATTTTTCGACCACAGTTGGAAGGCGATTTTTCTTTCGTATTTATGGCCTAAAGTGCTGGCTTCCAAAAGCCCGTCGAAGACATCCCATAATTGGTCGTCGATATTTTTTTTGTTGACGCCAAGCACCGTAAACTCGGGCGAATTTTCTGAGCGCAGCAATAAGCCGTCGCCTTTCGCCCAGAGCTGAAAATTGCTTTGCGTTTGACGCTTGCGCCGGGTATTGACGTGCAGTCGGTCGTCGGTTTGCGCTTGCGCCCAATGCTTGGTCAGTGAGCCTTCGCGCACCAGGCTCTCTACAAACACATGCAGCACTTTGGCCGATTGTGCCAGTTCCGCATCGAACAAGCTGGCGACTTCATCACGGGTGACTTTATAACTCATATAGGCCGTCACTCCCCAGATCAACATGGATGCGGTCAGCAGGCTAAACAGCAGTAGTTGGCGTAGCGAATAATTCATTAGTCCTCATCAATAATATAACCCACACCCCGGACGGTGCGGATAATGGATGGCTCGAGTTTTTTTCTCAGATGGTGGATATGAACCTCGACGGTATTGCTTTCTACATCCGAGTCCCATGAGTACAAGCTTTCTTCAAGCCGGGCGCGGGAGATAACCCGGCCGATATTGCTCATTAAAAAACTCAGTATCTCAAATTCTTTTTGCGACAGGTCGACCTTTTCGTCGTTCCAGGTAACTTGATGCGAGGCCGGATCCAAAACAATGCCTTTGTGCTCAATATTAGGGACGCTACGGCCTTCATTTCTTCTCGCCAATGCCCGTAATCGTGCGCAAACCTCGTCCAGTTCAAACGGTTTAATCACAAAATCATCGGCACCGCTATCTAAGCCCAGTACGCGATCGGAAAGGGTATCTTTGGCGGTCAAGACCATCACCGGCGTTTCATCTTTGCGGGCTCTTAACGCTTTTAAAATATCCAGACCCTCCATATCCGGCAGGTTAAGATCCAGTACGATTAGTTCATAGCTGTTGATTTTTAGCGCTTCGTCGGCAAGCTTGCCGTTAGTTAGCCAGTCAACTGCATAACCTTCCATTTTTAAACCTTCGACCAGCCCATCGCCCAATATTTCATCGTCTTCAACCAGTAACAGTCGCATATGTTCTCGCTTTAAAATAGTGTGTCATCAACAAAAAATACTAGCGTAATCGAGCAAAGTTAAGGCCTACTTAAGGTGCTTTCCAAGAATAAACACACCCAAATGACGCAGGATTTTTGTTCAGCTACAAGGCGCAAAAAATGGGCGCATAGCGAGCTATGCAACTATTTTTGCAGCACAGTAGATGGGTAAAAAGACCAGTCAGTTGGGTGTGTTCTTTCCAGGAAATCACCTAAGTTCCACGCAGGCTCTTACACGATGCCTTATTTATTAAAGGCCGTTAGTGTTAAACTAACAGCTATTTTAAACTAAATACCAAAAAATCTCTTGCTGCCGCTTAGTCTCTATATCCATATTCCTTGGTGCATTAAAAAATGTCCTTATTGCGATTTTAATTCACATGCGGTTAAATCCGAACTGCCTGAATCGGCCTATGTCACAGCGTTGTTGAATGATTTAGCCATCGATATACAGCGCTATAACATCACCCGGCCGATCAGCAGTATTTTTATCGGCGGCGGCACGCCCAGTTTGTTTGCACCCGAATCGATTAACCGGTTATTGCGTGGTATAGAGCAACAGCTGACACTTAAAGACGACCTGGAAATCACTCTTGAAGCCAATCCGGGTACTTTTGAGAGCCATAAATTTGCTGAATTCAGGGCGCTGGGTATCAATCGTTTATCGATTGGCATACAAAGCTTTAACGAGCCGATTTTAAAAAAACTGGGTCGCGTGCATTCGGCGCAGGAAGCTATTCACGCTGCCGAGATTGCCCACCAGTCAGGATTCGATAATTTCAACCTGGATTTGATGTTCGGCCTGCCGGGTGCTAGTCCTGATACCAGCAAGATAGACATAGAAACGGCGATCAGCCTTAAGCCTACCCATATTTCCTTCTACCAGTTAACGCTGGAGCCTAATACCTGGTTTCATAAGTTTCCGCCCAAACTGCCCGATGATGAAACCATCTTCAGCACCCAACAAGATTGCCAGCAAATATTGGCTGATCACGGTTACCAACAATATGAGGTCTCCGCCTACAGCAAACAAGACCGGCAATGTCGGCATAATGTAAACTATTGGCAATTCGGCGATTATTTGGGCATAGGCGCGGGCGCTCACGGAAAAATCAGCCGAGCATTGCCGGATCAAATTATCCGCACAGTTAAGCCGAAAAGTCCGGAACAGTATTTAAGTGATTCGCATCAATACGGCGGAGCCAATGTAATTGTGGTGGCGGAGTTGCCGTTGGAATTTATCATGAACCATTTGCGGTTGAAGCAAGGCTTTACGCTGGAAACTTATCAAGCAGCCACAGGCCTTGCGCCCGCCACGCTGGAACCGGCTTTATCCGCTTGCGTGAAACAAAACCTGCTTATCCGACAAGATAATCACTACTATTGTTCGGAACAAGGCTGGAACTTTTTGGATAATATTTTAGAGAAATTTATTGTCACTATTTAATAGCAGGAAATAGAATGAAGGTACAAGGTTAAAGATTACGCTTTCACCTTTCACCTTTCACCTTTCACCTTTCACCTTTCACTATCATGTTTGATTATCAAAAAGACTTTATTTCCTATGCGCTGGATTGCGGCGTGCTTAAATTCGGCGAATTCCAATTAAAATCAGGCCGCACCAGCCCTTATTTTTTCAATACCGGTTTATTCAATACCGGCGCACAGCTTGGAAAGCTGGGGCAATTTTACGCCCAGGCCTTGATTGAATCAGGCATTAAGCCGGATATTCTTTACGGCCCTGCCTATAAAGGCATTCCGCTAGTCAGCGCCACATCAATTGCCTATGCCCGGTTAACCGGCGAGGATATTCCTTTTGCGTTCAATCGCAAAGAAGCAAAAGACCATGGCGAGGGCGGCAGTCTGGTTGGCGCGCCGCTACAAGGCAAGGTACTAATTCTCGATGATGTGATTACCGCCGGTACCTCAGTCAGGGAATCCGTCGATATTATAAGAAATGCCCATGCAACACCGGCAGGCGTATTAATCGCGCTGGACAGGCAGGAAAAAGGTCAGAATGATGTTTCTGCCATTCAAGAAGTTAAAGACCAATTTGCAATGCCGGTCATTGCCATTATTACCCTAGCGAATATTATTGAATATCTAACATCCGATGCTAATGCAGAGGCGTCTCTGCTTGATGCGATAACAGCCTATCAGCATCTTTATGGTGTTTAATAATCGCACAAGTTTGGCTAAAAAATAAACACATTAGGAACATGTACGAAATAACTTGAGCAGTAAGCGTTCACCTCCCCCTTTGTAAAATGGGGATTGAGAGGGATTTATTTAAACAAATCTCCCCTAACCCCTCTTTTCCAAAGAGGGGGAATGAATACTTATCTTGAGTAAGTTAACTCATAACGAATAAAACAGATCTGTTTATGCTTTTCTAAAAATTAAATCCCAGACACCGTGCCCTAAGCGTATGCCGCGCTGCTCAAACCGTGTTAATGGGCGGTATTCCGGGCGTTCGCAATAGTTACAAGTAGGACTGGCATTGCCGATACCTACTCCTGCCGCCAATACTTTCAACATGTTTTCCGCGTAATTTTGCCAATCCGTCGCCGCATGAAAATAACCGCCCGGCTGCAATTTTTTGACTAATAATTCAACAAAACTGGTGCGGACTATTCGCCGTTTATGATGTTTGTTTTTCGGCCACGGGTCGGGAAAGAACAAATGCACACCGGCCAAACTGTCATCGGCCATCTTGTGTTCAATAATATCCATCGCATCGTGACAATAGATTCTGACGTTGGTCAGGCCTAGTTGATCCAGCAGCAGCATTAAATGCCCGACCCCCGGCTTGTGTACTTCAATGCCGATATAATCATTGTCAGGATTAGCCACCGCCATCTTCGCCAGACTGTCGCCGGTACCGAAACCTATTTCAACGATCAGCGGCGCGACACGGCCGAAAACTTGGTTAAAATCATAGTCGGTATTAGGGTCGAGGCAATACCGATCCCAGTGATTATCCATCGACAATTGTTGGCCTTGAGTGATCCGGCCTTGACGACGGACAAAGCTACGGATTCTGTGCGGGGGAGTTTTTTCGGGGGAGGTCATAAAGGTAGTTTGATCAGGGAAGATGCGGAGCGAATTTTATTAGGTAAATTTATGTTTCACCACCAACGACTGCATGGGTACAGTCATTGGTGATGAATTGGTTTTTTCTAAGATTAAAAAAACAAACCGTCTATCGGCGATGACGCAGAAGCAAAGCGTTTTCTCGGCATACGCCCCGCCAAAAATGCTTCTCGACCGGCTTCAATACCTTTGCGCATAGCCGAAGCCATCAGTATCGGGTTTTTAGCGGCGGCAATCGCAGTGTTCATCAAAACCCCGTCGCAACCCAACTCCATCGCAATCGCGGCATCGGACGCTGTGCCGACACCCGCATCGACCAAAATGGGCACCTTGGCATTTTCAACAATGGTCAAAATATTATAGGGATTGCGCACCCCTAAACCCGAACCGATCGGCGCGGCCAGCGGCATGACCGCTATGCAGCCGATTTCTTCCAGCCGTTTGGCCGCAATCGGGTCGTCATTGGTGTACACCATCACATCGAAGCCGTCTTTGACCAGCAGCGCGGCGGCGATATAGGTTTCCGCCACATCGGGGAACAAGGTACGCTGATCGGCCAACACTTCCAACTTAACCAGGTTGTGGCCGCCGAGCAATTCCCGCCCCAAACGACAGGTTCTTACCGCGTCTTCCGCGGTATAGCAACCGGCGGTATTGGGCAAAATAGTGTATTTATCCGGCGAAATAACATCCAGTAAATTAGGCTCGCCGGGGTTTTGGCCGATATTGGTGCGGCGTATCGCCACCGTCACAATCTGTGCGCCGCTAGCCTCAATCGCCAGGCGGGTTTCTTCCATATCCTTGTATTTGCCGGTGCCTACCAGCAATCTTGAATGATAGCTGACTCCGGCCAGCATAAAAGAGTCATCCTGACCGCCGCCAATCGCATGGACAATTTCCAAACGATCCCCGGCTTGCAACACCTGGGCGCCGTATTGCTGGAACGGTAAAATTTCCTTATTCAATTCGACCGCGATTTTTTTGCCGGTCAATCCCAGCTCGGCAACCACATCGGCAACAGCGCTATTTTCAGCACAGTTACGGGGTTCGCCATTCACATAAACCATCATTTACTTAAGCTCCGGTTGATGTCCACGGTTCGGCGTTTTTGTACCGCCTGCGCCAGTTCTTTTAACAGCGGCACAGTATCATCCCAGGACAAACAGCCATCGGTAATGCTTTGTCCGTAGACCAACGGCTGCCCTTCAACAACCTTTTGGCTGCCTGCCTTAAGATGGCTCTCGATCATCACGCCCATAATCCGGTGGTCGCCGTTAGCGATTTGTTGGGATACATCCTCGCCGACAATCAATTGCCGTTGGCACTGCTTCAAGCTATTGGCGTGGCTGAAATCAATCATGATATTCGGTTTCAGCTGCGCGTTCGCCAAGCCCTCGGCGACCTGCTCCACGCTGACCGCGTCATAATTAGGGCGATCATTACCGCCTCTTAAAATGATATGCACGTCTTCATTGCCGGTGGTTGAGAAAATAGCCGAATGACCGGCTTTATTCAGCGAGATGAAGTGGTGCGGACTCATCGCCGCACCTATCGCATCGATGGCGATTTTTATGGTGCCGTCGGTGGAGTTTTTAAAGCCGATAGGGCAGGACACGCCCGAAGCCAGTTCACGGTGTCCTTGGCTTTCGGTGGTTCGGGCACCGATTGCGCCCCAGCCGATCAAGTCGGAAACATATTGCGGCGTGATCAAATCCAGGTATTCGGTGGCGGCGGGAACGCCTGCTTCATTCACATCCAGCAACAAGCGCCGGGCGATACGCAGGCCTTTATTGATGTTAAAACTGGAATTCAGGTCAGGGTCGTTAATCAAGCCTTTCCAGCCCACCGTGGTGCGTGGTTTCTCAAAATAGACCCGCATCACGATGATCAGGTCATCAATCAATTCGTCTTTGACCGTTTTCAAAAGCAGGGCATATTCATGCGCCGCTATCGGGTCATGAATAGAGCAGGGTCCGACCACTACGACCAGCCGATCATCCAGGCCGGACAGCACTTTGTGTATGTCCTGCCTAGCCAGCGCCGTCGTTTGCGCCGCAGCCTCGCTAATCGGCATTTCAGTATGAACCTGGATAGGTGCAATGACTTCTTTAGTCGCGCAAATCCTCAAGTCATCAGTGTTATATTTTGTTTGCATGAAAGCTATCAACCCGTTGCAGGATTATTATTGGAATTAGTTATTTTGTATCTATTCAGTGATATTTCAGTCCATGCCATTGTAGGAGGGGCTTCGCCTAAAAGCGCCTCCTACAACACCAGGCACAGCTTGGCGCTGAATAGTTACGTTATTTTAACCGATTTTAAAATGCTTTTGTTAGTTCTTGCCGCATTAAACAGGACTAGCTCAAGCCATAGCAATGAGTTCCGAGCAAAATAAAATTGGCCGCTCTGGATAAAAATTTAATTAAATTGGGTTATTTACACACTTAAACCTGTAGGCCGCAGCCGCGTTGAAATATTCTGCTTAATAAAACCGATAAGATTTACCAAGGTAACTCGCAAAAAATATCCCCCACCCTGTATCACTTTTTATAGTGATAAAGCCCTGTTTTTGGAAACGAGGTCATATTGGCCGGCTTAATAAGGCCGCTATTTAATTAAACTGCGTTATTTAACACACTAAAAATAGGTCATATGACTCACTTTTATTAAAAATACAGCCCAGGTAAAGGTTTATAGTCCATTCAGGACAGGCGCATTAAAATAATAAGTATAGGAATTAACTCACAACTACAGAGCAAGCAATTGATTAAGATTAATTAAAAAATAAAGCACGGTGACCCTGATAGTCAGCATTGCCGTGGACTTGGTGACTTGGCATGCAACGTGCTTCTTATTTAGCAGTCACCTAACAATTATAGAAATTAAAACAATGAAAAAATACGTACTATTACTTGGCGTCAGTTATTTAGGGGTTGGAATTGCTGCCGAGCCGGTTATGCCAGTCAAACCCGGACAGAAAACAGAGAGCTTAAAAAAGACCGAAGAGCCTCTGGTTTTAGATACACTGACCATCAAAGCGCAAAAAGCCAATATCGACCAGCCGTTCGGCAGTTATCTCGATCACTCCAAAATAGCCCTGTCGAGAACCGCTGCCAGCGATACCGCCCAAATGTTTAAAGGCACGCCCGGCATCAGCTTCTCCGGCGGTGGCGGCATTTCCAGCCGACCCATTATCCACGGCATGGCGGACGATCGTTTGCGGGTTCAAGTCGATGGTATGAATTTGATTTCAGCCTGCGCCAATCACATGAACCCTGCGCTGTCTTATGTCTCTCCCTCCAGCGTCATGAGCGCCCAGGTACTGGCCGGCATCACGCCGGTCAGCATGGGTGGCGACAGTATCGGCGGCACCATTCGCGTTAATTCCGCCGATCCTGAATTTGCCGAGACTGGCAAGGCTCCGTTGATAAAAGGTCAGGCCTCGACCTTTTATCGCAGCAACGGCGATGCACACGGAGGCAACATTGCCACCTCGATAGCGAACGAACATGCCGAGCTTAAGTACACGGGCTCAACGGTACAGGCGCGTAATTACAAAGCGGGCGGTAATTTCACCACCCAAAACACCAAAAACGGCAATGATGAGGTGAGTTCATCGTCCTATAAATCCGAAAACCAATCGCTGTCACTGGCGTTGCGCGGCGGCGACCATCTTGCTGTGATCAAAGTGGGACAACAAAACATCCCTTATCAAGCCTTTCCCAATGTGCGTATGGACATGACCGGCGATGACAGCTGGTTCGCC
Source organism: Methylobacter sp. (assembly GCA_038922455.1). GTDB lineage: Bacteria > Pseudomonadota > Gammaproteobacteria > Methylococcales > Methylomonadaceae > Methylobacter_A. The sequence continues at coordinate 14,932 of JBCKWP010000011.1, forward strand.
AATGTTTTCACTAAAAGTGATTTTAACTGGGGTAATATTGAAACGCGGGCTTATCACGAGGATGCCCGGCATAAAATGAATTTTTTGGCGGATAAACAAAATGCTACATCAACCCGTACCATGCCAATGGACACCTATGGCGTCAACCAAGGCTTGGCAGTGAAGGCCAACATCGACATCACCGACAAACATTTGCTGACTGTAGGCAGTGAATATCAGCGTTATCGTTTGGACGATTGGTGGGATCCGATCGCCCCAGCCAAACCAGGCCAAATCAGCCCAGGAGGAATGCGAGGATCGGCACCGTTCTGGAATATCAATGAAGGAAAACGCGATCGCATTGATCTTTTTACCGAATGGGAGGGTCGCTGGAATCAGCAATGGCTGACTCAACTCGGCGTCCGTGTTGGCGCTGTAGAAATGAACGCAGGAGATGTGATGGATTATGGTTTTATCATGCCGGAAGCGCAGAATTTCAATCGTCAAAATAAAAAACAAACCGACATTAATATCGACTGGACGGCGTTGGCGCGCTACACCTTCAACGACATGCAGACTTATGAGCTGGGCGCAGCCAGAAAAACCCGTTCACCTAATCTTTACGAACGCTTTGCCTGGTCTCGCGGGATGATGAATATGTATATGAACAACTGGGTGGGGGATGGCAACGGCTATGTCGGCGACATTAACCTTAAGCCGGAAGTTGCCCACACCGTCAGCGCTACAGCCAATTGGCATGATGCCGATCAGCAAGACTGGGGAACTAAAATCACGCCCTTTTACACTCACGTTGAAAGCTATATCGATGCGGGACGCTGTCAGCCGGGCAATGGCAGATCCTGTCCGTCAGCTAAGCCTGGCGGTTTTAATTTCCTGCAACTGGCCAACTACGATGCCCATCTTTTCGGCGTAGATGTTTCCGGTTCCAAACTGTTATTGGATACCGTTAAATACGGCAGCCTAACCGGTAAAACCGTTTTAAATTATGTCAGGGGGCAGAACAACGACACCGGCGGCAACCTGTATCAACAAATGCCGTTCAATACGACGGTAGCGCTCGAGCATCAACGCGGCGGCTGGGCCAACACTATTGAAACGCAAATAGTAGCGCCTAAAACAGACGTACAAGCCGTCCGTCTGGAACCTAAAACCGCAGGTTACGCATTGCTCAACCTGCGCAGCAGCTATACCTGGAAATATCTGCGAGTCGATAGCGGCATAGACAACCTGCTTGACAAGAATTACGCCCTTCCTTTAGGCGGCACTTATATAGGGGAAGTAAACACTAAGGGAACTGCGGTTCCCGGCATGGGGCGCTCATTCAATGTCGGCATGACTGTAAACTACTAGCTCTGTAGGCCGGAATAAGCTGATTCGAGCGGCAACCCAACTATTGGCGCAGTAAATGTTGGGCGGGAACAACATCAGCCCAACCTACACCACCCAGTAACTCGCAACAAATAATACCCATAACTTATCATTCCCAAGCTCTGCGTGGGAATGATGCATGCTGTGTTGATGAAGTGCAGTGCTTCACCTTGCGCGCGTTTGGGCATCCAAGCGCACTCCCGGCGCAATGATCACGCCCAACTTGCGCACTTTCGTCATCAACTGATCCGCCGTGACCGGCCGGAAAATCCCCATCGGATAACCTGCCGCCTGCAGAGCGCGTGCCGTCCAACCGTTGCAGGTGTTGAAAATGTGAAATTTTCCGTGGGCGGGATAGAAGTGGCTGTTCCCGTATAGCCCTTGATCCAGCGGCGCGGCTTTCGCTACCCCATGCCTGGCAACGCTTTGATGGAGGTAATCCGCTAGCCTGCCGAAATCGCTTCTGGCAAGATCGAGCCGGATAACTTCGTAGCCGGCAAACCGGTCGACAACGGAGCCTTTGAACCCCACCACATGCAGCACGCTGGCGGTGGGCCAGAGGGCGGCTTTCAGGGTTATCCAGAAACCGGGGTCATCCGTCTGGTAATAATCCCAGTCGCCCCAACCCAGTTCCAGGTAGTCCGCTTCGGGAAAATCTCCGCTTTCCGGCCAAAGCCCTTGGGCGATGTCCGCCCGCCTGACCGTCAGGCCGGTGTGCTTGCCATGGTTGACTACATAGATCGAGGCGAAAGGCTCGCCTTGGGCGAGGAGACGGGCGTCTTGCGTCGGCCCCGCACAGGCGGAGCATAGCAACAGGAGGCACAGCAGCAGTTTTGTAGGATGGATAAGCGTAGCGCATCCACCGATGGGCGTTACGAATACGTATGCATGGCTCATGATTCACAATCCATCTCGATGATTTCGGGGGGCGCTATTTTTCGGCTGTCCCAAGCCCACCAGCAATGGCACATCCAGTAGCAACTTCCACCCTTTCATAGCTATGGATTCCTGGTGCTCGGCATCGTCTTTCGATGCTTGGGCGGTTTTGGCTTGTTCAGCTACCGCGTCCAAAGGAGGCGCATCGGCAAACAGCAACATTAGATACCAACAACAGCGTTATCAGGCTATATCGACGTAAAATTTCAATCATAATGAAGCTCTGCGGCTGAGGTCGTCGGGTTACGCTAGGCTAAAATAAGCGTTATTACGTAGTCCAGGCCGACAGAATGACACCCGTAATAGCTAGGATTTTGAGCTTTTTTTACGCCTCTTCTTTACAGAATGCGCCTTAATTTAACCATTATAATAAGCCAGTCCTTTTTGTCATACAAAGGTAACATGTAGTTTGATAAAATGTTTCGTTTATTCTTAAACCTAATTTAATTATGCCTAATTTAAATATTCTCGTTGTTGAAGATGAAGACGCCATCCGCGAGATGTTGATCATGGTGCTTGAACAGGCCGGTTTCAGGTCGATTTCGGCAGCGGATGCGGAAGAAGCGCAAAAAGCCATTGATGAGGATTTACCTGACCTGATTCTGCTGGACTGGATGTTACCCGGAGTCAGTGGTGTTGAGTGGGCCAGGCGGCTAAAGAAAGATCCCATGTATCGGGAACTGCCTATTATTTTGCTGACCGCGCGAGGCGAGGAAGAGGATAAAGTGAGAGGCTTGGAAATCGGCGCGGACGATTACATGACCAAGCCTTTTTCACCCAAGGAGTTGGTGGCGCGCATCCGCGCCGTGTTGCGCCGTAGCGGAAAAATAAACGACTTGGCGCAAATCACCTTGGGCGACCTGGTTTTGGATACTGAACAGCACCGTCTCAGTATTGGCGATAAACAACTGGATGTGAGCCCGACCGAGTTCCGCTTAATGCAGTTTTTTATGACCCATCCCGATAAGGTATTCAACCGCACCCAATTACTGGATCAAGTCTGGGGGCGTAGCGTCTACATTGAAGAACGAACCGTTGACGTGCATATACGACGGTTACGGAAAATCCTGGGCGAACACGGACGGGAGGATTTAGTTCAAACCGTGCGCGGTTTTGGTTACCGGTTTTCAATGACGGATTCGTCAACCGTGTCTGCCTCGATGCCGTCGTAACCGATATGGGTGTTTGGCAAAAAGAACTTATTATCGGATTGTTGCTGTTTTTAGCGGTGTCGATAGTGGGTGGAATGACCGGGCTTTTTATGCCCTTGGCGCTGTTGTTGACGCTGGGCATGTTAATGCGCCAGCTATTTCAGATTAGCCGGTTTGAAAAATGGATACGAACAGGGGGCAGAGCCAAATATCCCAAGACGACCGGCATTTGGGAAGAAATTTATTACCATGTCTATCGCATCAAAAAGAACGAAAAAAAACGCAAAAAAAAGCTGGGTAAAATGGTTGATCAGTTCCGCCAGTCCACCGAGGCGTTACCGGATGCCGCCGTCGTTTTGGGTGTCAACGACGAGATTGAGTGGGCGAATAAAGCGGCTCGGGAAGTTTTCGGTTTGCAGCCATCGGATAAAGGCCAGCGCATTCCCAATCTTATTCGCTTTCCCGAGTTTATCCGCTATCTTAAATCCGGCAATTATGACGAGCCGGTCATATTACCTTCCCCGGTCAACAATCGCATCACCTTGGCAGTGCGGATTATCGCTTATGGCGCAGGTTTGCGTCTGCTCTTGGCTCAGGATGTGACGCAGCTGAAAAAAATGGAACGGATGCGCAAGGATTTTGTGGCCAATGTGTCGCATGAACTCAGAACGCCGCTGACCGTACTGAAAGGCTATCTGGAAACCTTGCAGGATATGGATGACGGCGAGTCGCCGTTGTTAACCACCTCATTCCAGCAAATGCACGGGCAGACTGAGCGGATGCAGCATCTGGTTGATGACTTGTTATTACTGACCCGCCTGGAAACCCCGCAAAAGCTTACCGAGTGCGTTAATATTCCGGCGCTATTGAGCCAGATTTGCAAGGAAGCAGGGGCATTGAAGAACAGAGTACCTGCCCGGATTGAATTAAGCCTGGAAACCGATGTACATATCGTCGGCGAAGAGCAGGAATTGCGTAGCGCCTTTACTAATCTGCTGGGCAATGCACTTAAATATTCGCCGGCAGATTCCCTAGTCAAAGTGCGCTGGTATCGAGACCAAGACAACATCGTGCTGGATGTTGTCGATCAGGGCGAAGGTATTGTGGCGGCTGATATTCCTCGTGTTACTGAACGGTTTTACCGGTCTGAAGTCAAGCGCATCAAGAAGGTGGGCGGCACCGGACTAGGCTTGGCTATCGTCAAGCATGTGCTGATGCGGCACGATGCTAAGTTAAGCATAGCCAGCGAATTGGGCAAGGGCAGCCGTTTTAGCTGCCATTTTCCGGTTAAGCGCGTTTGTAATTAATGGATCAAAATTTGTTTAACAATCTGTAGGAGCGGCTTTAGCCGCGATCGATCGCGGCTAAAGCCGCTCCTACAGTTGTTCAGGTTATTTCGTGCATGTTTCTAAGTTATTCTTCGACCCGGGTACGGGCAAGTTTTCTGCGATGCAGCACAATGTAGACAGCCACCAAAACGGCACTGGCAGCCAGCACGTCGATAATCACTTGATGAGAATATTGCTTAATCAATGCTTCGTTATGGCCCAAGAAATAGCCAATCCAAGTCAGAACGGATACCCAGATGAAGGATCCGAGCACCGTGTAAAAAGAGAATTTGATATGGCTCATGCCCGCTAATCCGGCAGGCAACGAAATCAAGTGGCGAATTAGCGGCAATAGACGGCCAATAAATGTAGAGATTTCGCCGTGGCTGGAAAAATAATCTTCAACACGTCGGAAATGTTCTTCCGTGATCAAAAAGTAATGCCCGTATTTGATTAAAAGCGGCCTACCTAAATAATGGGCAGCAAAATAATTTAGATAAGCGCCAAACAGACTGCCTAGTGTGCCACTGAGGATGACCAGCGTCACGTCCATTTTCCCTTGTTGCACCAGATAACCTGCCGGCGGCATGATGATTTCGCTAGGAATCGGCACTAACGAACTTTCCATCGCCATCAGCAAAAAAATACCGATATAGCCCATAGAGCCGATGGTTGTGATTAGCCAATTGATTACTTCGTGTAGCATTTATTTTCTCTAGGAATGAGTTAGGATTGAAGGTATTTCTTAGTCGCGGAAAAAGCGGACAAACATTACCAGAGAACTCGACGCCAGGACATTAAAAACTTGATGACTATGCTCATTGTAGGGATAACATCCCTGGCAAGCCGCAGTGTGATTGAGGTTGGCATTGAAAGAAAGGAATCAAACCTTACCAGTTCCATTGCCTAGGGATATTATCCCTTATGAGCTGAAAGCTGTAAGGTACTTTCCAAGAATAAACATACCCAAATGGCGCAGGATTTTTGTTCAGCTACAAGGTGCAAAAAGACCAGTCAGTTGGGTGTGTGTTTTGCAGGAAATCACCTAAAGGTGGATTCGCCGCTAGGCAATCCACCACAACTGCGACAGACTGTCATCAGCGTTGTGCGTCGCCTAAAGCGCCTACTTTTGGTGATTGGCGGTTTGCTAAAGCGAAACCGCCCTACCATACTTTTGACTTTTATGTGTTTCGTGGACTGTCCTCCGTTGTTTAGGTTTATTGACAATGACCTGATGAGCTGATAATTTGCCTCGCTGGCACTCATCTTAGTGGAGTGCTAAACGTGGTCACCGAGGTAAGTGTGGGTAATACGCAGGTTTTAAATGAGCGATCGTTACAGCTATTGAAAATGCTGGTCGAACGTTATATCAGTGATGGTCAGCCGGTGGGTTCGCGGGCTTTATCGAAAGATTCGGATTTAAATTTAAGTCCGGCAACTATTCGCAATGTCATGGCCGATCTGGAAGACCTGGGTCTGGTACATTCTCCGCATACGTCGGCAGGACGGGTGCCTACGGTTAGCGGCTATCGCTTGTTTGTCGATACCTTGTTAACGATTAAGCCGGTGGAATCGAAAGATTTAACCCGACTCCATCAGGGCTTGTCGGTAAGCGAGGACAGTGCCGATATGATTGGTGTCGCATCGCGCCTGTTGTCTGAATTAACGCAGATGGCCGGGGTGGTGACCTTGCCCAAAAGAGAATTGGTGTGTTTGCGGCATATCGAGTTCCTGTCCCTATCTCATACCCGCGTGTTGGTTATTTTCGTCACCAACGAGCAGGAAGTTCATAACAAAATCATCCATACCTCCAAAGTGTTCAGCCCCGCCGAATTGCAGCAGGCGGCCAATTATTTGAACTCGATTTATTCCGGTCGCAGCCTGGATGCGGTGCGCAAAGCCGTTATCAAAGACTTGCAGAAAGACCAAGAGCGCATGAGCCAGGGCATGCTGGATGCGGTAAAAATGGCGCAACTGGCTTTCGATCAGGATGATAAAAAAGACGATTATGTGCTGACCGGCGAAACCAATTTGATGGGTTTTTCCGAGCTGTCGAATATGGATCGGCTAAAAAGTCTGTTTGAAGCCTTCAGCCAGAAGCAGGGCGTTATTCATTTGCTGGATCAATGCATGAAAGCCGAGGGGGTGCAGATTTTTATCGGCGAAGAATCCGGCTATCGCGCTTTCGATCATTGCAGTCTGGTGACCTCATCGTATTCGGTCAGTGACGAAGTGGTCGGGGTGCTGGGAGTGATCGGACCGACGCGCATGGCCTACGAGAAAATCATCCCTTTTGTCGATATGACGGCAAAATTGTTGGGCGCCGCCTTGAATCAAAAATCAACGGCCCCACTATAAATAACATCTTTTTTATGCCGTCTGGCATGGATATTAATTTTAAATATTAAGGAGCTATAAATAATGAGTACTGATCAGGAAGCGCCGGAATCTCAGGTTGAAACTGGACCCGAAACGATTAATGAGCCGCCGCATACCGAATTGATTGAGCACGAGTTCACGACTGAAGAGTTGACGCAGGCTTTGGCCGACGCCGAGCAAAAAGCCCAGGAGAACTGGGACAAAGCGGTTCGGGCACAGGCGGAAATGGAAAATCTGAAAAGAAGGACGCAAAAGGATCTGGAAGATGCGCACAAATTTGCGCTGACCGGTTTTGCCAAGGAATTATTGCCGGTATTTGACAGCCTGGTATTGGGCTTACAGGCTGCAACCGGCGATAGCGACGAAGTTAAAAAATTCCGTGAAGGCAGCGAGTTAACCATTAAGCAGTTCGAATCAGTATTTGCAAAATTCAAAATTGAAGCAATTGATCCCATCGGCCAGTCTTTTAATGCCGAACTGCATCAGGCTATGGCCATGCAGGCGGTGGAAGGCGCCGAGCCGAATACAGTGGTTAACGTTTTCCAAAAAGGTTATATGTTGAACGGGCGTTTGCTTCGTCCGGCGATGGTTTTGGTTGCCAAAGCAGCCGAAAAAAAGCCGACAGATAGCCCTAGCATCGATGAACAGGCTTGAAATCATATAAAGCAGCCTCATATTTGTAACAACTATTATTTTTTTAAATAAATTAAAGTCTGGAGAATTCAATGGCTAAGATAATTGGCATAGATTTAGGAACAACAAACTCGTGCGTCGCGGTATTGGAAAACGGTGTGGCAAAAGTGATTGAAAACAGCGAAGGCGCACGCACTACGCCTTCCATTATCGCGTTTACCAGTAATGATGAAGTGTTGGTAGGACAGTCGGCAAAACGTCAGGCTGTTACCAATCCCAAAAACACCATCTTTGCGATCAAGCGTTTGATCGGCCGTCGTTTTAAGGACGATGTCGTACAAAAAGACATCAAAATGGTGCCTTATAACATCGTCGAAGCTGAAAATGGCGATGCCTGGGTTGAAGTTCACGGCAAAAAAATGGCGTCTCCCGAGATTTCAGCGCGTATTTTGATGAAGTTGAAAAAAGACGCCGAAGCCTATTTAGGCGAAGAAGTCACCGAAGCGGTCATCACCGTACCGGCTTATTTTAATGATTCGCAACGTCAGGCGACTAAGGATGCCGGTCGTATTGCCGGGCTTGACGTAAAGCGCATTATCAACGAGCCGACTGCATCTGCATTGGCTTTTGGCATGGATAAGCCTAAAGGCGATACCAAAATTGCGGTATACGATCTGGGTGGCGGTACCTTTGATGTTTCCATTATTGAAATTGCCGAGATAGAAGGCGAGCACCAGTTCGAAGTGTTATCGACCAACGGTGATACTTTCCTGGGCGGTGAAGATTTCGATTCAAGAATCATCGAGTTTCTTGCCAGCGAGTTTAAAAAAGACAGCGGCGTTGACGTGCATAACGACCCGTTAGCGTTGCAACGTTTAAAAGAAGCTGCGGAAAAAGCCAAGATCGAATTGTCTTCAAGTCAGCAAACCGATGTGAATCTGCCTTACATCACCGCAGATGCGTCTGGCCCCAAGCATTTGAATGTCAAATTAACCCGCGCCAAACTAGAATCGCTGGTTGAAGAGCTGATTAACCGCACCAAAGGCCCTTGTGAAATGGCACTGAAAGACGCGAAATTATCGGCATCGGATATTGATGACGTGATTCTGGTCGGCGGCCAAACCCGTATGCCGAAAGTGCAGGAAATGGTCAAAGCCATTTTCGGAAAAGAACCCCGCAAAGACGTCAACCCTGATGAAGCGGTGGCTTTGGGTGCTGCGATCCAGGCGGGCGTTCTGAGCGGCGAAGTTAAAGACGTATTGCTGCTGGACGTTATTCCGTTGTCGCTGGGTATCGAGACGATGGGCGGCGTAATGACCAAGCTGATCGAGAAAAACACCACGATCCCAACCAATGCATCGCAAGTGTTCTCTACGGCAGACGACAATCAAACCGCGGTGACTGTCCATGTGTTGCAAGGTGAGCGCGAAGTCGCAGCGGCGAACAAATCACTGGGGCGTTTCGACTTGTCCGACATTCCTCCGGCATCACGAGGCGTTCCGCAAATTGAAGTCGCATTCGACATCGATGCCAACGGTATTTTGAACGTGTCGGCCAAAGACAAGGCAACCGGCAAAAAACAATCCATCGTTATCACAGCATCCAGCGGTTTATCGGCTGATGAAGTTGACCGTATGATTAAAGATGCCGAAGCGCATGCCGATGAAGACCATAAACTGACCCAGTTAGTGGCGGCGCGCAACCATGCCGACGGAATGATTCATGCGACTGAAAAATCATTGAAAGAACTGGATGATCAAGTCGGCGACGATGAAAAAACCAGCATTGATCATGCGATTGAAGCGCTGAAAACTGCGGTTAAAGGCAATGATAAAGCCGAAATTGAAGCCAAAACCAATGATCTAACCGAGTTGTCAGGTAAACTGGCTGAACGTGTTTATGCACAAAAATCGGCGTCTGAAGGTGAAGCATCTGGCGCTCATGCTTCTTCATCGGAACCTGCGGTCGATGACGGTGTCGTCGATGCCGAGTTTGAAGAAGTTAAAGACGACGATAAGAAGTAAAGATAAATCTAGGGGGGGGGTAAGGGACACTCACTAGACATTAACTTAAGGCATAAAACCACGAAGAACACGAAGCTCTCGAAGAAAAAACTTCGGGTTCCTTCGTGTTCTTTTTCTGGTTTATTAATCATCGATTATTAATTGAATAGACAGGTAAGCCGCTTAAGAATTACAGCGGATGAAAGCTTATCAGTCGGTGTTGGGCTAAAGCTATTGTGCCGTACTGTGCTAACATTGGGTGCGGTTTTTAAACTTAAAAGGAGACCGTTATGACCTCAGTTACTTTTGATACGCTTGAGTTGACTACCCTCCTTAGAGATTCTGGAATTGAGCAGCAACAAACCGAAGCGATAGTAAAAACCATTGCCCACGCACAGGATTCTTTGATAACTAAGGTGTACCTTGATTTAAAGTTTGAAAAGGAACTTTCGCCTGTTCGCACCGACTTGGCGGCATTAAAGTGGATGATGGCCGCCTTACTGGCAACTAATATATTGCTAGTGATTAAAGCTTTCCTTTGATTTTAATCGTTAACCTGTAGTGTGCTAGCGTACCGTACAAGCTGCGTTCCCAAGCTCTTGCTTCAAGTCTCGCCAAGCTAAAGCTTGGCGATGTACATTCCCAACATAGACATTGGCAACAAGTGAGAAAACAGACAATGATAATCACCCATCCAACAATAGACTATTGAACCATGGCAAAAGAAGATTTTTACAAGCTTCTCGGTGTAGACAGAAACGCCAGTGATGCAGAAATTAAGAAAAGCTATCGCAGCAAGGCGATGAAGCATCACCCAGACAGGAATAAAGACAATCCGGTCGAAGCTGAGGCTAAGTTTAAGCAGATTAAAGAGGCTTACGAAATTTTATCCGACCCAAAAAAGCGCTCGGCTTATGACCAATTTGGCCATGCCGGAGTTGATGCTTCGATGGGCGGCGGGCGCTCCGGTGCCGGTGAAAGTTTCAGCGATATTTTTGGCGATATTTTTGGCGGCGGAAGACAACAACGGAGCAACGTCCAGCGTGGTTCGGATTTGCGTTACAACTTGGAATTATCGCTTGAAGAAGCCGTATTCGGCACCGATGCCAAAATCCGCGTGCCAGTGCTGGTATCCTGCGGCGAATGTAAAGGTTCCGGCGCCAAAAAAGGCTCTAGCCCCGTCATCTGTTCGACCTGCCACGGCCACGGCCAAGTCAGGATGCAGCAGGGCTTCTTTTCGGTTCAACAAACCTGCCCAACCTGTCGCGGTTCCGGCAAACAGATCAAAGACCCTTGCGGTGAATGTTACGGTCAAGGCCGGATTCAAGAAAATAAAACCCTGTCTGCAAAAATACCGGCAGGCGTCGATACCGACGACCGCATCCGCTTGGCCGGAGAAGGCGAAGCGGGAGAGCACGGCGGCCCGGCAGGCGATCTTTATATCCAGGTTCAGGTAAAAGACCATCAGATTTTTACCCGCGACGGCGCAAATTTATATTGCGAAGTGCCGATCAGCTTCCCTACCGCCTGTCTGGGCGGCGAACTGGCCGTGCCTACCTTAAACGGCAAAGTGCTGTTGAAAGTCCCTGCCGAAACCCAAACAGGGAAATCATTCAGGTTGCGCGGCAAAGGCGTCAAGCCGGTCAGGGGCGGAGCCGTAGGCGATTTGCTATGCAAGGTACAGGTTGAAACGCCGGTGCATCTGACCAAAGAACAAAAAACCTGGGTTGAGCAACTCGGCGAATCCTTATCGGGCGGCGGCAAACATCACAGCCCGCAAGAGTCGTCATGGACCGACGGCGTAAAAAGCTTTTTCGATAAATTAACAGGATAAGTCATGATGCGTATTGCTGTAGTAGGCGCTTCCGGCCGTATGGGGATTTGCTTGATTAAAGCGGCGGCGCTGGCGAAAAATGCCGAATTAGCTGTTGCCATCTCCCGTCCCGACAGCCTTGCCATAGGCCGGGACGCAGGCGAATTGGCTGGCATCAGCGTGGTCGGCGTTAAAGTCGTCGATAACTTGGCGGCCGTTGTCGATCAGTTCGATGTCTTGATCGATTTTACCCGTCCCGATGCATCGATGGCTTTTATCGAGATTTGCCGTGAGGCCGGGAAAAAACTGGTCATCGGCACCACCGGTTACAGCGATGCGCAAAAAGCCGTAATTGCACAGACCGCTAAAGATGTGGCGATAGTCATGGCGCCCAACATGAGCGTCGGCGTAAACCTGTCGCTTAAATTGCTGGCTTTGACTGCCAAAGTCATGGGCGACACCACCGATATTGAAATAATAGAAGCCCATCACCGGCATAAAGTCGATGCGCCGTCCGGCACCGCATTACGCATGGGCGAAGTGATCGCCGACGCCTTAGGCCGGAATTTAAAAGACTGCGCGATTTACGGCAGAGAAGGCAATACCGGCGAGCGCGATAGAAAAACCATCGGTTTTTCAACCATACGCGCCGGGGACATCGTCGGCGAACATACCGTGATGTTTGCCGACGACGGCGAGCGGGTGGAAATCACCCATAAAGCCACCAGTCGCATGACCTTTGCCAATGGCGCAGTCAGGGCGGCAGCTTGGTTGGCTGACAAAGATAGCGGCTTATACGATATGCAGGATGTTTTGGGGCTTGTTTAAACATCAGTCATTAGGCACTATGCGTATTGACCGTCATGCTAAAATCCAAAAACGTAAATTAATTGATAAATCGGCTTCCCATTTAAACCGGGACAGATGCGAGGCTTAACCGTTCGCCCTTAGCTTGTCGAAGGGTGGACGGTTAAGCCTCGCATGGTTTAATTTCTTCGCTTGGAACTAGGCAAGATGAAGACGTTGAGCAGGCATGCGCTGAATTAGCTGAAAAACGGTTTCAAGAGCTAATTTCAGGCAAGGTTGAATCTGTATCTTAGGGACGATATAAAGCAAAGAGATCGCGTAGGGTATGCTGCGCGTATCGCTGGAATGCCGAAGGTACGCACAGCGTACATGGCTGCTTGAAAAATCTGAGCAGAGGGAGCAAGTTCAAGGATCCGTTCATGGCGGATTGCTAGCGCGAATCCGCGTTACAGCGTTTCTTTGTTCACGCGAATGATGTGGTAGGTCATAGGATGTGCCGACGACAGGAGGCGCATCACTCGCGAGCGATGCGCTTCGTACCTCAGCACATCCTATAAGCGCATCTTATCGTGTTAGGCTTGCGCCCGGTGTACCATCACAAGGAAAGTCGCGTCGACGGCCATCTGTTCATCA
>JBCKWP010000012.1:0-27572 GCA_038922455.1 Methylobacter sp.
AACAGAGTATCTACACGACTTCATCACCCCAACACCACATCCACCCGCCGTAATTGACCAAGGCGCAGAGATTCAGCGGCTTGGCCTTCCAGGTGCCGACCTTCCACCGTCTGCGTTCTGCCATCCCGCCCAATTAAATGGTAACGGCAGGGGCTAACAAAGGCATCGCCGAAACTATCCTGGTGCGTGGGGTTGATATAAACCAACAACGTCCTCCCCAATATTGCGCAGGCCACGCTGTCGGCAGGCAATATTTCTTCATCACCAAACGGATTAACAGCTTGCTCGGTTGTCGAGAAAAACGATTTCGCAAGCACGGGCGAAGGCCTAAACAACAAATTCCCATCCTCAAACACAAACGGGGCAGCCCCCAAGAACAGATGCGTCCAAAGGTGCAAGAATTCTACCGTAGCGCCCGAAAGCCGCGCTACGCAACCCCGTCCGTGTTGCCTTGGGTCGATAGCAAAACCGCTGCTGACCAGGAAGCTGGAGTTTTCGACCGGGTTGCGTCCATATTCCTTGGGGTCGCGGAATGCCACCAGCAGTTTTTCGATGTCATCGTAAAACTCTTTGACTAAGCCTGAGCGCACCATTTCCAGCACGAACTTGTAATGCATGTGCAGGAAGATCGAACCGTTCTCCAGCCAGCCGTAATTGAAAACCCCGATCCGTCCCAGATCCAAGGCATTTTCACCCAATGGCTCATTGACGCGGTACATGCCCAGCTTAAGATCAAACAGTTCGGAATTGCGCACCGCATCGTAAAGTGACCTTGCTTCTTGCGGCTTAGCGATGCGCAGGGCATGGACGAAACCTTCCAGAAACAGCGGTAGCGGCTGCTGGCGAAAACGGGTTACTTCCGCTTTGCCATTGCCGATTTCCCTGTACTGCTCGGCCTCATAGGAAAAATAAGTGACGATACCTTCCGGCGTCCGGGCTTTATCGATGGCCGCATCCAGATAGGCCGAAACCGTCGCCAAAAAATCCCGGACTGCTGTGACCGAAAGGGCGTGTTCCGCACCGGCAAAGCCCATAAACACCTGTTCCCTATAGGCTTCCTTGAGTGTGCCACTGTCGCGCCAAAACAATTCCGGGGTCAGTTTGGGGTGATGCAACAGCGCGGCCAAACCGGCGACAAAATCCGCCAATTCTGTCGGCAATGAAAACTCCCCCTCGACATCGACCAGGGCTTTTGCAGTAAAGTCCACTAGGCGTTTTAGCTCTATGGTTTCATTGACCGAAGACCCGAAAATGCCGGGCAGGCCGTTCAAGGCATCGCACCAACCGGGACGATCTGCTTCCATTTCTATGCCCACGCCGAACGGATCCAAGTTGGATAATTTGTTGACCACTAGGGTGATGATTTTTCCGAGCAGCGAGGTATAAACGATTTCACCGTGACCCAACTTGGAACGTACTTGGTAGCGGCGGCGGGTGCGGGACTCGATCAGAGCTTTTTTGTCAGGGCTAGACTGCACCGCACCGAGTTGACGTACACCGTTGGCTGTCACCACGTATTTTTGGGTGCGCGGCTGTACGAAATGGGTCGCGTCAAAAAAGCTGTAGGTCTTTTCCAGGAACAAGCCGGACAGCCGGTCTGGAAAAATGGCCGCGTAGCTAACCAGCAAATCGACCAAATACGTCCAGTGGTCAGACCAATAGCCCCGGTCGAATTCGGCATCCTCCACTTCCTGGGCTTGCTCTAAAATTTCCTTGATGACCGGCTCCGGGTAAGCTGTGACCGATTCAAGCAGCTGCCATAATTCCGCGTATTTAAACTCGCTGAACAGCAGTTGCTCAAGGCCTGAAAACTGGGCGAAATAATGCGCAAAGGTTTGCGGGGCTTCTACGGAAAAACGTGAGTTCCGGAGCGAACAGGGGTTGTTGCCATCCGGTTGCACGAGGTTGAAGAAATAGCGGATATTTTTGGCATCCAGTGAAGGATTAAAGAACAAGTCCATGCGCCGGTTTTGCAGCACATCCCGGAAATCGCCGTTGCCTTCTGAGAATGGGGTATCTTGCACTAGGAAGTCGTTGTAATCCCTTTCCAGATCGCCGTGTTTGCGGCCAAACAAATACAATTGCGCGCCTCCCGGCACTGTCGTAGGAAAGCCGCCGCGCAGGCCGTTGTCGAGATAACATTGCCGGGCATGGGCATCGAACAACGGATTGGCGGTTGCGGTAAAAGCCTTTTGTGCGATTCCTTCGACCAATAGGCGGTTCGTCTCCCGTTTGGCCTCGAAATAGCCGTGTTTATCTGCCCCTGCTACAAATTGTTCGAATACCGACTGCGAGCTTGCATGACCGTAAAAGCCATAGAATACCTGGCTTTGTCCCGGCTGGAGCTCAAGGGTCATGACCTGGAATGCCGAGGGCGTTTGGTTGCCCGCCACCTGATGATCGAAATCCAGGCTATCGCTGGCAAAAAACCGTTCCGGTTTGGAAAAATCCCCAGCCAAACCAAAAACCCTCTCCGCATCGACCAGAACGCGGGTACGGCTGCCGTTCAAAAATCCGGCGAAAAAATTGCAGGCGATCACCGGCTCCACCTGAGGGCTGTCCGTAGGCCATACTTTCAGCCGGTAAAACGGCAGATTTTCCTGCACGCCCTCGACGCGCATGAAGGCTTCCGAGGTTCGGCTCATGAACTTGAGAATCCATTGGTTCATGCCAAAGGGAAGCACTTGCGGCAAACCGTCGACGATCTCTACTCTTCTGGCCTGTGCCGATGTATTGACGAAAGTGACCCTCCGCACCAAACCGGCTACCGGCGCTTCGGGTAAGGTGAACATATCGGCGCGGATGCTAAATCCCAAGTGCGGGTTGATTTCTTCCACGCCAACCTCATGGGGCGTAACGTAAAGACGTTGGCGAACATCTGATCCCGCGCCGCGCTGGAAGGGTTCATGAGTCAGAATTCGATCAGCATCGGTAATCTTCAGGAAAGTGCGGAAGCCTCGGGACGGAGTGAGCTGATAAGCCTTGTCAGCCGGAAAAAACTCCAAAAACGCCCCGTCTTTGTTGCGCACCCCAAAACTGGCCATGGCTTGGCCCCGGTTGACATAAAAAGCCCAGGCCGGGCGACCTAGGGTGCCGGCAATGCCGGGCAAAAAACTGGCGAAAGGGGCAAGGTCGTTGTACTGATCGATGACGAAGCAGTTATCGCCATCTAAGGCATAGTGGGTCTGAGTCATGGGGCTGTACCCTTTGGGTTGGGATTAAATCGGCGAAAATTGGATCAAGCAATCATAATTTCTATGTTCCATAGAAGAGGCGCAAGTCAATCTCTTTACCCAAATGAGGCTAATCACCTGTCGATAATCTCAAGGCAGGCGATCATCGTATGACGGAGGATGAAAAAAGTCATCGCTATCGGGTAAAGTGCGTAATGGCGGGTGACCAAAAGACTAATCAGGACAAACGCCACAATCATACCCATGTTGAAACGGTTGATTTTTTCCAGATGACGCAGGTGATCGACAGATTCCTGATCGAAATATTGGCTTTTATTGATCAGGGCCAGCGTCACAATCGAGGTTAACAGCGCGTAATACAGCGGAAAGAACAAGAACATGGGCGCATCGTTGTTAAACTGCGGTTGCCAATAGGCATACCAGACCAACAGGCAACTGCTCGCAAAGCCGTCGTGCCAGCTAACGGCGGGGACTTTTTTCAAATAGCCCAGCAGCAGGCTGACAGCCATAATCATCAGGCCAATACCTAAAGCAACCGGAGTGCTGATTAACTCCAGAAATTGGCTTTTATTCTGAACCAGAACCGCCAACGACAAGCTGCAAAGAATAAATCCGATCATGATTTAAAAGATCATTCGGCGATTTTTAACAGCCAGCCACCGCCCCCTTTGCAATTATTTTGTCCATCGGCAGTAATGCCGATTCTGGCATAAACGCCTTTTAGTGAGGCGGGCAAAGTTCCACTTACCTGAAAACCACCCTGATTTTTTGGGGTAACTTTGATAGTAGAGGGCAATCCTTTCACGGCAACCTTGATGGTATTCGGGTAGGTATTTGCAGACGCTGTGAAAGAAAAGCTTGATCCTACTGCAACCTGCGCATTTTCAGCCGGAACCTTATCGGAAAATTCGGGTTTAGCACAGGCTTTGGAGCTGCTACTGCTACCGTAAGCCCAGGATGCACTGGTCACCATCATTAAAAGAAAAAACCACACGCAATTATATCGTTTCATTATCATGCCTCATCGAGTTGTTGTCGTTTTTTGGAAATCAATCTACTGTTTAAACACCCGGTTCAACAGCCGCTAGCCCCGGATGATAAACAGCGTACACATAAACCGGAATAGCAACATCGCCCAGACTACGTTCAATTAACGGCCAAACATCGTCCCACTCCAAGTCGCCTATGCCGGTTGCCAACCTTGGCAACGCAATTGAAGTCAGCTTCTCCTTGGCTATGATTTTTACTAAGGCGCTTAAGGCGTGTCTGACATTGCTCAAGGTTGCTTTGCCATGGCGATGATCATGGCTATCCACGCCTTCTTGAGTAATCAGATTCACGATACGGTCATTATTAGGTCCACCCCACATCCAGGCCTCACCCGGCTTGGTATTATGTTGATGACACCAGCGATGAAAATCCTTATGCATAGCTGGATATTGGTTATGCAACTCCAACGCCAAACCTTTATCCATAGGATCGTTTAAGCCTATCCCTTGCACAATCGCTTGCGCCTTGCTCAATAGAATATCCCCTTCAACTTTGTATATCATACTAACCTCTTTAGGTGGCTGTATTCGGTTCAGATATTGCTTGGTTAGTTTTAACACCCAAGCAACACCAAGGCTACGCTCTTTTGATTCTGTCGCAACTATTTTAAACCGGCAAAAACCGTGGGCTAAGATCGGCGTGCAAATCATTTCCTGATTAGAAACATTCTTCATCTGGATGCTCCTCAGCCTTCAATTAACGGCTTTCCACTTAAACCGAGACAGATATAGCGTTTTCAATGGCAATTATCATGGCTTGAAAATGCTGTAATTGACGCCTAATTACAATTGATATAATATAACATCACCAGTGTGAGCACCTATTCTCTACCATGAACCCTTTAGACGAAGTAAGCCATCCTCATCCTCATGCCTTAGAACACGATCATGAAAAATGTGTCAGCGAAGCTTTAGGTATTGCCGAGCGTTTGTGTGTGGTCCGCGATGTCAAGTTAACGCCGATTCGTCACCAAGTGCTGGAATTAATTTTGGACAGCCACAAAGCTGTCAAAGCCTATGAATTGCTGGATCGCATCAAGCCGCTGCAAAATAATGCACAACCTGCGACGATTTATCGCGCACTGGATTTCTTGATCGAACAGGGTCTGATCCATCGGGTGGAAAGCCTCAATGCCTTTGTCGGTTGCAGTTGTTCAGGGCATCAGCATGAGCTGCTACTGCTAATTTGTAAGCACTGTAATGAAGTCGAGGAGCGTCCCGCCCCGCAAGTGATGACAGCCTTGTCGCAAGAGTTTTCTCAAGCAGGTTTTGTGGCACATAGCAAAGCCATTGAAGCTCAGGGTATCTGCGTTAAATGTAGAGAGCTTTAGGACAATCAACACGGGTGTACTGAGAATATCCGAGGGTTATTCTTAACAATATGACCGTATAAATATCTTTTTGAAAAGGCAAGCAATGCCTTAAAAACGCTATGTTATAACATATGCGTTTAATCGCATTCACTCCATCACTTACTATTTTTCCTTAACTTTAGGAGTAAGCATTATATGAATAAAAAATCCGCTATTTTTTTCTTTCTTTCGGCAGTCGCAATAGCGCCGATAGCCTATGCAGACAAAGAGGACATAGCCAAAGACGACATACAGGAATTAGAAGAGGTTGTTGTCACCGCGCCCTTGCAAGAAAAAGTCTCTGAGTCCGCTGTTCCCGTCACCGTGTTAAGCGATGATGAACTGCGGATGAAAATCGGCAATAGCATCGGCGATACTCTGAAAAACGAGTTAGGTATCAGTAATCAGTCGTTCGGCCCCGGTGTCGGCACACCGGTGATTCGGGGGCAGTCGGGTCCCAGGGTACGGGTTCTCAACAATGGTATCGGCAGCAATGATGTATCGGCAATCAGCCCCGATCACGCCAGCAGCGTCGAGCCGCTACTTGCAGAGCGCATCGAAGTGCTGCGCGGCCCGGCCACCTTGTTGTACGGCAGCGGCGCGATGGGCGGCGTGGTCAATGTCATCGACAATCGTATTCCCAGCCTGATGCCAGACAAAATTTTAGGCGGCGCACTGGAACAGCGTTTTGATTCCACTTCCGATGAAACCAGTACCACGATGAAGCTGGAAGGCGGCCAAGGCAATATTGCTTATCACATTGATGGTTTTTACCGCAATCGTAATAACCTCGACATTGGCGGCCAGGCTATCGACACGGCGGCGGTAGCGATCACCGATCCGTCACTGAAGGTGATCGACAATCCATCTGGCACTCTGAACAACACCGGCGCCGAAGCGATCAGCGGCTCGGCGGGGATGTCCTGGATCGGCGACCGCGGTTTTGCCGGGGCTTCGATCAATCATCTGGATAACAATTACGGCATCGCCCCGGACGGCACCGGCTTCGATGCGGTGCGCATTGCACTCAGACAGGATAAATACGATTTTAAAAGCGAACTGAAAGACCCGTTCCGCTTCGCCAAAAGCGTGCGCACCCGTCTCGGCTACACCGACTATGAGCACACCGAAATCGCCAACGGCGAACCCGGCGCGTTTTTCACCAATCAGGCCTACGAAGGGCGGATGGAATTAACCCATCAGGATCTGGGGCCGTTACGCGGCGTGGTCGGCTTTCAGGCGCAAGCCAGCGATTACAACGCCATCGAAAAACTCACCGGCGACGCTATCGTGCCACGTTCGCAAACCAACAGCTACGGCGTATTTGCGGTGGAATCGTTCGACATCGGCAAGCTGACGTATCAGTTCGGCACCCGCGTCGAACAAACGGACATCGAACCGGAGGGCATGTCCGGTTTAAGCTATACCCCGGTCAGCGGCTCGGCGTCGGCGGTGTGGAAATTGGACAAGCGTAACAGCCTGAATCTGGCCGGCACCCGCTCTTCCCGTGCGCCCAATGCTCAGGAATTACTTGCCAATGGCTTTCATGACGCCACCCGCAGCTTTGAACGTGGCAACATCGAGCTGAAAGAGGAAAACGCCTACAATCTCGACTTGGGCTACCGCTTCAAATCGGACTGGCTGCGCGCCGAATTCGACCTGTTCCACAACTGGGCCTTCGACTACATCGCCCAGCAACGCAGCGGCGAATTTGTCAACGAAGACGGCATATTAGGTGGCGACATACCACTGGTAATCGCCAACCAAAATGACGCGATTTTCAAAGGCTACGAAGCCAAGCTGATTTTTCCGATGATGGAAAACCATTACGGATTTTTGGACTTGACGCTGTTTAGCGATTACACCCGAGGAAAATTTACCAACGGCAGCGACGTGCCGCGTATGCCACCCTTACGCTTCGGTTTGCAACTTGATTATGGCAAAGGCGATCTGTCCAGCTATCTACGCTTTACCCGCGCAGAATCCCAAACTTACGCTGGCAATTTTGAAACCCCGACGAAGGGCTATTTTTTGCTGAATCTAGGCACGCAGTACACGCTCAAAACCTATAAAGACGCAGAAGTGATGCTGTTCGCCAAAGCCAATAACCTGCTGGATGAAAACATCCGTAATTCAGTCTCGTATTTGCGTAACTTTGCCCCGGAAGCAGGACGGGGTGCTGAAATAGGCTTCAGGGTGAGTTACTGATGAACGTGTCAAAAATCCACCTGATTAGAAACATTCTTCGTAAGCGTTCACCTCCCTCTTTGAAAAAGAGGGGGACTGAACGCTTACGTTCTGGATATTCTGGCAAATGTCGGTGGTAAATTATCGATAATAATTGCATGACTACTTATTCCTATCGGGCTTCGTGGATTTTGAAAACGCTGTAAAAACTGATAGCATTGATAGCAAATTATATTTTGGAGTATCTTATGCCTAGTTTAGTTGTTAGAAATCTTGATGAATCCATTATCAAAGCCCTTAAGGCAAGAGCAGTCGAACATCACCGTTCTACTGAAGCCGAACATCGAGCCATTTTGGCGGAAGTTTTAAACAAGCCTCAACGTAAAACATTTGTTGAAGCATTATCAAGTATTCCTGATGTCGGTAACGATGAAGATTTTCTACGAGTCAACAACGACGACGCCAGAGCAGCCAATGTATTTGATTGACACAAATATTATCAGTGAGATCAGAAAAGGCAACAAAGCAAATGTGGGGGTGCGCCAATTTTTTGATGTCGCCATTCAAAACAATACCAAACTCTACGTTTCATCAATCACTATTGGCGAGTTACGAAGAGGCGTTGATTTGATTTTTTATCGTGGTGATACCCTTCAAGGCCAGCTTCTGGAAAACTGGTTAAATTCCATTCTCGATCAGTACCAAGACAGCTTCCTCAGCATTGATGGCGAGATCGCTTTGCTTTGGGGGAAAATGCGCGCTCCACACCCGCAACACGCACTCGACAAACTCATTGCCGCAACTGCATTAATTTACGACCTGACCGTAGTAACCCGTAATGCAAAAGATTTCGAGAATACAGGTGTTCGTTTACTAAACCCATTTATTGAGTAAATGGCAGTCATCTTTTATTAAGCACTGGCAAAGCAGAACAACGACTGACTTCCGCCCAATCACCACGCATCCTGGCGCAAAGCCGGACGGGGCATGTTGCCCCGTCCGAAACGTTTGGTGTTGGTTAAGACCCCGTAGCTCAGACATCTTAGGGGGGACGGAATTATTTAAAGTACCTATATTTCGGCTGTGGGCGCGATTTCAATCGCGTTTCGCGAATGAATTCGCGCCCACACAAAGGCTATGTTTTCCATTTCCACCTCCCTTAGAAACGTTAATGACGGGGTTACAAACCCTGTCCCGCTTGGGAGGAATATTGCTTATTTTGATATTCCTAGATTAATATACCCCCTCAATAACTGGCTACCCACTTAAGGCGGGACATATTGATGCAAAGCATAGCCGAAGTAAGTGTTCAATCCCCCTTTTTCAAAGGGGGAGGTGAATGCTTACTAGCCGAAGGACTCACCACGAAGGGCTTAACCTTAAAATATCCCACCTTAAGTGGGTAGCCTAAAATCAAAAGTAGGGAATCATCTTGCAGTTACTCAATGAGTTGTTCGGCACATCAGGGCAAATACCCCACGGTTACTGCCTTCAATGGAATCCATCACTGGTTTGGACGCTTGTCATATCTGATATTATCATCGCGATTTCGTATTTCTCCATTCCGTTCGCCATCTGGCTCTTCGCCAAGAAAAGACCAGACATTCCACATCGATGGCTATTCGCTCTGTTCGGGCTGTTTATCGTAGCCTGCGGCATCACCCACTTTTTTGATGTTTTGACAATCTGGCGTCCAAATTACTGGGCGAATGCAATCGCGAAGGCCATCACTGCAATCCTTTCGCTCGGAACAGCCCTAGTTCTCTGGCGCATCATGCCAAGCGCATTGCTTGCCCCTTCGGTAGCGCAACTCGTGGAAGCAAAGAATCAAGTTGAATTTGCGAATGCTAACCTTGAACGTCGAGTTCAAGAGAGGACCGAAGAGTTGCGCCAAAGTAGCGAACAGTTCCGCGCCTATTTTGAACGTTCCATGGTCGGCATGGCGACTACTAGCATAGAAAAAGGCTGGCTCAACGTCAATGACGCCTTATGTGACTCCCTTGGCTATTCTCGCGAGGAATTGATGCGAATGACTTGGGTGGAACTCACTTACCCAGAAGATATTGCCCCAGATTTGGCCCAGTTTAACCGTCTGTTGAGCGGTGAAATTAACAACTATGCATTGGATAAGCGTTTCATCCATAAGGATGGCCGTCTGGTTTATACAAGGCTGGTGGTGAGTTGCGTCCTAAAAAACGACGGGAGCGTTGACTATGTCATTGCGCTGGTGGAGGACATTACTGCACAAAAACAAAGTGAAGCCACCCTTAAAGATTCCGAAGCAAAACTGTGCACCCTTTACGAATCAACCAGCGAAGCGGTCATGCTGCTGGATGAGAATGGCTTTTTAGACTGCAACAAAGCGACATTAGACTTGTTTGGTTGCGCCTCGAAGGAGGAGTTCTGCTCAAAAACCCCAGCCGAGCTATCACCACTGCTACAACCATGCGGCACAGACTCAATGACGCTGGCCAATCAATACATCACGCAAGCAATGCAATCTGGTAGAGCGTTTTTCGAGTGGTCACACGAAACTATTGATACTCATCAACCATTCTTTGCCGATGTGTTACTCACCGTCATGGACATAAAGGGTAAAAAAGTCATTCAGGCTATAGTTCGTAATATCACCGCACGCAAACAATCCGAAGAAAAACTGCAACTCGCCGCCAGCGTATTCACCCATGCAGGCGAAGGGATTCTGATCACCGATGCGACCGGCACTATCATTGATGTCAACGACACCTTCACCTACGTCACCGGCTATGAACGCGCGGAAGCGATTGGCCAGAATCCGCGCATGCTGCAGTCTGGCCGGCAGGGACCAGAATTCTACGCTGCCATGTGGCAGGCACTTACCCAAAGTGGACAATGGCGTGGGGAAGTATGGAACCGGCGCAAGGATGGCGAGGTGTATGCAGAGCTACTCACCATCAGTGCCGTGAATGACGCCCAAGGCAAAATACAGCATTATGTCGCCTTGTTTACAGACCTCACCCACATTAAGTTGCAGCAACAGCAACTCGAGCGTATGGCCCATTACGACATACTGACCAATCTGCCTAACCGCGTGTTGCTGGCCGACCGTTTACAGCAGGCGATGGCGCAGAGTCTGCGCCGCAAGCAATCTCTGGCGGTGGTATTTCTTGATCTGGATGGCTTCAAGGCAGTCAACGACCAGCATGGCCATGCTGTCGGTGATGAACTCCTCATTGCCCTGGCGCTACGCATGAAGCTGGCGCTGCGTGATGGCGATACTTTAGCGCGTATTGGGGGTGATGAGTTTATCGCGGTACTGGTTGACTTGGAAAGCGCACAGGATGCTGAACCCATCCTGACTCGTCTGCTAGAAGCCACGTCCGGAATGGTGAGGGTGGATAATAAAGAGTTAAAAGTCTCAGCCAGTATCGGTGTCACTCTCTACCCACAAGATGGTGTCGAGCCTGACCAATTGATGCGCCATGCTGATCAGGCCATGTATCAGGCCAAGCAGTCTGGCAAGAACCGCTACCACCTATTTGACGTGGCACAGAATGTTTCCAATCATATTCAGCAGAGTGATTGGGAGCGCATGCGTCATGCCCTGCATCAGCGTGAGTTGGTGCTGTATTACCAGCCCAAGGTCAATATGCGCACCGGTGCTGTTGTGGGTGCCGAAGCCTTGATTCGCTGGCAACACCCGGAACGCGGGCTGTTGCCGCCTAGCGCCTTTCTCCCTAGCATTGAGAATCACCCCATCAGCGTGGAAGTGGGTGAGTGGGTGATTAATACCGCGCTCAGCCAGATCGCCCAATGGCAAGCGGCAGGGCTAAACATCCCAATCAGCGTCAACATCAGTGCCTATCAATTACAACGGGATAACTTTACGCTGCGTCTATCCCAAATACTTGCAGCACACCCTGAAGTCAAACCAGCAAGCCTGGAGCTGGAAATCCTCGAAACCAGCGCACTGGAAGATGTGACACAGACGGCTGAAATCATGAGCGCTTGTCATGCCCTCGGCGTGCGCTTTGCGTTGGATGACTTTGGTACGGGCTACTCTTCACTAACCTACCTCAGGCGCCTGCCAGCTGACACCCTCAAGATCGACCAAAGCTTTGTGCGCGATATGCTGGATGACCCGGATGACCTAGCCATTGTGGAGGGCGTCGTCGGCTTAGCGACCGCATTCAGCCGTCATGTCATCGCTGAAGGCGTAGAAACTATGGCTCATGGTGAGCTATTGCTACCACTTGGCTGTGAACTGGCACAGGGCTACGGCATTGCGCGACCTATGCTTGCCGCAGACTTCCCGCAATGGGCCGCTACTTGGCGTCCAGACCCAACGTGGGCGATTTGGCGTAACCGCACGCCGAATCGTGACGACGTGGCTGTCGTATTTGCTGAAGTAGAGCATCGACATTGGCTGCGAACCTTAGATACGTTTGTGAGTGGTGACCTGACAACCCCACTGCCGGGTGCGCATGAAAGCCACTTTGTCCGATGGCTGGAAACTGATGGCCTGGCCCGTTATGGCGACCATCCAGATTTCCCAGTAGTCGTCTCCATGCACGATCGATTACAGGTACTGGGTAAGCAATTAATAGACCTCAGTATTGCTGGTGAACAGCTTAAAGCCAAGACGCTACTGGGAGAAGTGGATGGCCTGCGTGATGAATTCATTGAAACACTGAAGGGAGTGGTGCGGGGGTAAGCGTTGAAAATTGCTCAAGGGTAACGTGAGAAAATGCATGTTGTTCAACTTAAGTAATGAATCAAAAGTTGTTTAACAATCTGTAGGAGCAGCTTTAGCCGCGCCCTATCGCGGCTAAAGCCGCTCCTACATCAGGGTAAGGTTAAAACAGTTATGGACACCTACTTATTTCATGCATATTACTTAACTGATGTTACGCAGGCCTGTAGAAGAATCAATAGCTGTAGCGAATTGGAATTTTTATAACTCATTGATTTTTCATGATGGGTGCGTAACATCAGTTACTTAAGCTGAAAAGTTTTTTGCAGCGAAATCCCAGTTAACCAATGCCCAGAATGCTTCCAGATAGGCCGGACGCGCATTGCGGTAATCGATGTAATAGGCATGCTCCCAAACGTCGCAAGTCAACAAAGGCGTTTGGCCAGTCGTTAATGGGCAACCTGCATTGCTGGTGCTGACCAGCGCCAAACTGCCGTCGGCATTTTTTACCAGCCAAGCCCAGCCAGAACCGAATGTCGTGACTGCGCATTTGGCAAATTCTTCCTTAAATTTTGCAAACGAACCGAATGTTGCGTTGATCGCATCGGCTAAAGCGCCGGTAGGTTCGCCGCCCGCTTTGGGCGCCAAGCTATTCCAGTAGAAGGTATGGTTCCAGATTTGCGCTGCGTTATTGAATACACCGCCGGAAGATTTCTTGATGATTTCTTCCAAAGACAAACCTTCAAATTCAGTTCCTGGAACCAGATTGTTCAGGTTTGTGACATAAGTTTGATGATGCTTGCCGTGATGAAACTCTAAGGTTTCGGCAGAAATATGAGGCGCTAACGCATCTTTAGCATAAGGCAGAGCAGGAAGTTCGAAAGCCATGGGATACTCCTAAATTAAAGTTGAGGAAAAGAATCATCTACAAATCAGTCGGCGACAAAAATAAATACCAAGTGATTTGATAGGCAATTACTTTAGCACTGCTTGCCGATTAAATAAAGCAATAGCGCCATCTGGAAGACGGCGAATTGTTAAAGCTGTTAACTAAGTAATGGATCAAAAGTTGTTTATCAATCTGTAGGAGCGGCTTTAGCCGCGAGTGTCGCGGCTAAAGCCGCTCCTACATCAGGGTTTTGTTAAAACAGTTATGGACACCTACTTACAAATCACCTAGAGCCTTATTTCTTTTTGAAATAAAAAACCTGCTTCTCGGACTCTTTGACTAATTGAATAATTAGATGCCCGGTCTGGTCGGAATAAACGCCAAAATCTAAATGCGCGGCAGGATCGGTTGCAATCACTTTGACGACATCGCCGCTAGCCATGTTCATCAAGGCTTTTTTCAGACGCAACAACGGTAACGGGCAGTTCAATCCGCTGGCATCGACTTCCAGGTTAAATTCGATCATGGGTTTTTAAGTTTTCTCAACTAAGCTTGGGTGCGCTTATAATACCATTCTCTTTTAAATCCAAGAATCATCGTAACTCAATGGATTATTTCCCGATATTTTTAAAACTTAAAGATCAGGCTTGCCTGGTTGTCGGCGCAGGTGAAATTGCCGCCCGAAAAATTGAATTGTTGGCGCGGGCCGGTGCAAAAATCACCGTTATCGCCCGGGAGATAAGTCCTACGGTATTGAGCCTACAGGTGGCTCATAACTTGACACTGCTGCAAAAGCCCTTCTCCCCTGCCGATCTTGGCCAATTCAGGCTGGTAGTATCGGCGACTGATAATGCAGACACCAATCGCTTGGTCGCCCAAGCGGCGACGGAACAACACATTCTTGTTAATGTGGTCGATAATCCCGAGCTGTGCAGCTTTATTTTTCCGGCCATTATCGACCGCTCGCCGGTTATTGCCGCGGTGTCATCCGGCGGTGCCGCGCCGGTGTTGGCCCGCTTGCTCAGGGCTAAAATAGAAACGGTGATTCCTCCCGCCTACGGCCGTTTGGCCGGTCTGGCTGACAGGTTCCGGGATAAGGTCAAGCAACATATTAAGGAGCCTGTACAACGCCGAATTTTCTGGGAAAACGTACTGCAGGGTTCTGTCGCCGAACTGGTTTTCTCCGGCAAAGAACAAGAAGCCGAGCAGCAATTGGAGCAAACCCTGCTTAAACAAAAACAAGACACTAACCTCGGCGAGGTCTACCTAGTTGGCGCAGGCCCCGGCGCACCGGACTTGTTGACTTTTCGCGCACTACGCTTGATGCAACAGGCCGATGTGGTCGTTTATGACCGGCTGGTTTCGCCGGAAATTCTCGATTTGGTGCGCCGGGATGCCCAAAAGATTTATGTCGGCAAAGAACGGCAATGTCATACGCTGCCGCAGAAATCCATCAATACCCTGCTGGCTGACTTGGCTAAAGCCGGAAAACGAGTGGTGCGTTTAAAAGGCGGCGATCCGTTCATCTTCGGACGCGGCGGCGAAGAAATCGAAACCTTGATGCAACAAGGCATTAATTTTCAGGTGGTTCCCGGCATTACGGCGGCTTCCGGCTGTGCAACCTACGCAGGCATCCCGCTAACCCATAGGGACCATGCGCAATCCTGCACCTTCGTCACCGGGCATCTAAAAAATAATTCTATTAACTTAAACTGGACGCAACTTGCAGCGCCCAATCAAACCATCGTCGTCTATATGGGCTTGGTCGGCCTGGAAAAAATCTGCCAGTCTCTGATTGCGCACGGCAGTCCCGCCGATTTACCTATCGCCATCGTGCAACAAGGCACTACAGCCAATCAGCGGGTGATCACTGGCACTTTGACAAGCTTGCCGGGCAAGGTTGCCGATCAAGACATCAAGCCGCCCACGTTGATTATTATAGGCACGGTAGTGACCCTGCATGACAAATTAAGCTGGTTTCAGGCCGGTCAATTGGATTAAACTTGAAGCCTCACTAAACGATTAAGCTATCATTCACAACCGTTGCTGATAATATTACCCAGAGAGAAATGAATAGTCACTATTCCGCGTAATATTGGTTTTTTCATATCGATCATACTGTGATGGGTGTTGTAGGAGCGGCTTTAGCCGCGATCAATCGCGGCTAAAGCCGCTCCTACAACACCCCGACCGCCCTATCCAAAATAACGCTGAATAGTTACAATAAATAAAACCATTGAATTTTTCCACCAAATTCCCTATGATTTCCAAGCTTTACTTTTCATGGAACTGTTTTTTAATCCAAAAAGAAACGACAGTTCTTTTTTACTACCAAGAGAGGCCATTATGAAAAAAACATTAGCTACATTAGCGGGTATCGCTTTAATCACTTTAAGCGGACAAGTATTTGCCGACGAAGCCAGCGATGTTGGCAAGAAAATTTATGAACGCGCTTTCGGTCGCGGTTGCGGCACTTGCCACGACATCGCTTCAAACCCACAGTTAACGGCTTTAATTAAAGCCGGTACACTGAGCAGAGCACAATTCGAAGTTGTTCTTAAAGAAGGCAAAGGCGGCATGCCAAAAGCTATCGCTGAAATCATGAAAAATCCAGCCGTTGTTAAAGCAGGATACGGCGAAGATCAAGCTGTTGACGCTTTGTACAAATACGTAGAAAGCAAATAAATATCGATCAGCAAGCATAAAAAAGCCGCCCCAATCTATGACTGGGGCGGCTTTTTTTATGTCCAAAAAACGCTCGGCTAAAAGTACGGCTCGACGACTAATCCCTACCCAAATAGCTTGTTTTGGTTTCTTTATAAGGCAATCGGTTGCGGTTTTTAATCCAGATGCCCGCAACTGCAGCCAACATCAACCCGCAAGAAGCAATAGTCATATAGATCAGGTTTTTTAATTGAGACATTTCCTGCATTAACTGTTCATTGGAAATGACCGCATTGCCTTTCTTAGCAGACACTGAATAAGAGCGCAGCACTTTAAGGTCGGTTTTTAAATCTTCTATCGTGCCTATAGAACTGGAAACGGAACCACCCCGGATATTTTCTTCCAACGCGTTTAATTTACTTTCGATCGAGCCACTGACCAGACCGACCAGCTGCCCTTTCAGCGCGTTAACTTCCGCAGACAGCACCGGATTCATCTCCGCCGCATAAGTCTCGGTAGCCGTGGCGTTTTTGTAGCTATTTAAAAAACTATCGCTGGGGAACAATAAAAAACCGACTATCAAAATGACCACCATCAAAGCGCAGATTACCGTCAGCAACACTCTATTAACCTTCATTAATGCATGATGCGAAGGCATTCTTTGCAGAACGCTGGCGGCATTGTCGGGCAAGGCCTCCACGACTAAGTTTGTCTTATCTGTATCGCCCATTAATTACTTCCCCTCGAACCAGGAACCTATGGCAACCAACCATCCTGATCGAACAATTATTATTTTATAACAAACCCTATCGGCAGTAGTTCTACCTAGCTCGCGATTATACAAGTTTAATGGTCAAATTCTGTATTTTATTTCCTGATTAGCAAGATGTTTCAGCCAGCGCCAAAATGGCTGTCATTTCGGCAGGAATTCCAGCTTAAACTGAAAAGACGTATACGTTCACCTCCCCCTTTAAAAAAGGGGGATTTATTTGAACAAATCTCCCCTAAACCCCTCTTTTCCAAAGAGAGGGACTGAACGCTTACGGCAAGACAGTATAAATAAGGCTGCATAAAATCCCCGACCCTATGCTACCTACCGCATTAACCTAATCGCTTGACAGCAGCTATTCTCATTCTAAGTGCATTTAGCTTGATAAAGCCCTCGGCATCTTTTTGATTATACGCGCCGCCATCATCTTCAAAGGTCGCGATACTTTCATCAAACAGGCTGTCGGTATCGGAAGCACGCCCGACCACGATGACATTGCCCTTGTAAAGCTTGAGCCTGACTTTGCCGTTAACGTTCGCTTGGGACGCATTGATCATGGTTTGCATCATTTCCCGCTCAGGACTCCACCAGTAACCGTTATAGATTAAAGACGCATAACGCGGCATCAATTCATCCTTTAAATGCGCCACTTCCCTGTCCAGCGTTAATGATTCAATCGCCCGATGTGCTTTGAGCATCACGGTACCGGCCGGTGTTTCATAACAGCCGCGTGATTTCATGCCGACATAGCGATTCTCGACAATATCCAAGCGACCGATACCATTAGCTCCGGCAATTTTGTTTAATTGCTCCAACACGGTCGCGGGCGAACAGGGCACATCGTCGATCGCGACAATATCACCCTGCCGGTAAGTCAGTTCAATATAAGTCGGTTGATCGGGAGCGGACTCAGGCGAAACCGTCCAGCGCCACATGTCCTCTTCCGGCTCCGTCCAAGGATTTTCAAGAATCCGGCCTTCGTAAGAAATGTGCAGCAAATTGGCATCCATCGAATAAGGCGAGGTAAGACCTTTTTTCATTTCCACCGGAATCTTATGCTTCTCGGCATAATCCAGCAAAGTCTGACGGGAGGTTAAATCCCATTCCCGCCAAGGTGCAATAACTTTTATATCGGGACGCAATGCGTAAGCGCCCAGCTCAAAACGCACTTGGTCATTACCTTTGCCGGTTGCGCCATGAGAAATGGCATTCGCACCGGTTTCATTGGCGATTTCGATAAGCCGCTTGGCGATTAACGGACGGGCAATCGCGGTGCCCAGTAAATATTCGCCTTCGTAAACCGTATTGGCGCGGAACATCGGAAACACATAATCCCGTGCAAAATCTTCACGTAAATCTTCAATGTAAATATCCTTAATGCCCATCGCTTGCGCTTTGGCCCGTGCAGGCTCAATTTCTTCGCCCTGCCCCAAATCCGCCGTAAAGGTGACGACTTCACATGCGTAAACATCCTGCAACCACTTAAGAATAACGGAAGTATCCAGACCTCCAGAATAAGCCAATACCACTTTATTGATTTCCGACATAACACCTATACCATGAGTTAAAAATATTGCAAATTATACCGGAAAATACAATATTTCATTCCAACTAAAAATGATTAGTTGCCTCCAGCATAGCTAATTCGGCCATGGAATTAATGTTAGTGAATAGTTCCGGCTCGTTACTAAAATCCACCTGTACTAGCTTTTGCTGTGCCAGCCAATCTGTCACTTTATATTTGCCTTCGGCCAAATAATCTTGCAGGTTGCTTTGCAATGAGGTCTTTATCGCAAGAAAAACCGGATGCAAGCTTATGCCGTCAAAGGCAACGGCAACATCGGCATCCTGTTCTGAACGGGCTAACAACAATTTTTGCAGATGTTCGGCTTTAATTAACGGCGAGTCGCAAGGCACGACCACCAGAACATCGGCATCGACATCGACATGAATCATTGCGCTTAATATGCCCGCCAAAGGCCCGTCAAAACTGTCGGTCTGATCACTGATAACCGGCCATCCGAATTGCCGGTATTGATCGATGTTCCGATTGGCATTGATGACCATAAAATCCACAACAGGGGCAAGCGCCGCTAGCGCATAACTGACCATCGGGCGACCTTTAAAGCTAACCAGACCTTTATCCTGATTATTCATACGTCGGGCACGGCCACCGGCAAGAATTACACCCGCTACTTTTGTTTGACTGTTCATAATGCTACCTGATTAGAAACATGCTTCAGCTGGATGCTCCGCAGCCTTTAATTTACGGCTTTCCACTTAAACCGGGACAGATAACATCCCTTTGAGGGATGTTATCTGTAAGTTCCCCAGTTTAAGTTGGAAGCCCTGCCGAAATGACAAGCATTTTGGCGCTGGCTGAAACAGCTTGCTAATCAGGTAATGCTAAGCTCTGTTTATATCGCCAGGGATGGTGTGTATGCCGCAAGCCTGCCGGGAGGCTTCCCATTTAAGCCGGGACAGATGCGAGGCTTAACCGTCCACCCTTCGACAAGCTCAGGACGAACGGTTAAGTAACGGCTATTCTCGCAAGCCTGTTGTTTATTGCAAGCGGTACGTGGACGGCTACGGTAAAAACAGAAAAACGATTGATTTTGCAAAAATGCCGACGCAATGACCGAGCTGAAAACAAAATAGGAAAATTTATGGTAACTATTCAGCTCATTAAGGGATAACATCCCTATGCAATGAGCCTGGCAAGATTTGATCTCTATTCTTTCAATGTCAACCTCAATCACACTACGGCTTGTCAGGGATGTTATCCCTACACTGAATAGTTACAATTTATGTTAAATCCAGCCTTTAAACAAGCCAATTACCAAGACATTATAGATTTGCCGGAAAATATCATCGGTGAAATCATTAATGGTCAACTGGCAACCCATCCACGACCTGCGCCTAAACATGCCGTAGCCTCTTCGTCTATTGGCGCGGAATTGGTTTCGCCCTTTCAAAAAGGACGAAACGGCCCAGGAGGCTGGTGGATTATAGATGAACCGGAATGCCATTTTGGCACTGATGTTTTAGTGCCCGATCTGGCCGGTTGGCGTCGCCAAAGAATGCCGACACTGCCCACAACAGCATGGTTTGACATCGTTCCTGACTGGATTTGCGAAGTCTTGTCGCCATCAACGGCACGCTTGGATCGCAGTGTTAAAATGCCCATCTACGCAAAATTAGGCGTTGCTTATCTCTGGTTAGTTGACCCTATCCTGCAAACGCTGGAAGCCTATGAATTGCATGACCAACGTTGGTTATTAAACGGTTCTTATGCCGACGACCAACAAATAGCGGTTGCTCCGTTTGAGCAGCATACTTTTTCACTTTCTGACTTATGGAAATAAATAATCATCAATGAAAATTCAATATCGATCCTCCCTCTTAAGCCTTGCTTTAGCCACCGTCATTTCAGGCTGTGCCACGGCACCGGAAAAACCGCTTGAATCTGCCGAGCCCGCGCCGTTTGTCAGCGACTATCCTACCCGCGACCGCGTCGAGTATGTTTTAAACTGCGTTGCGCAACACGGCGGCCTAACCTACATCACTCAATATGCCTGCGGTTGCAAGATCGACAAAATTGCCGAAAAACTGAATTTCGCCGAATACGAAGCTGCAAAAACCTTCACCTATTTGGCTAAGGGTCAAACGGGCGACGCCGCTGCGGCTATGCGCGATCCGGCTCAATCCAAGGATTTAAGAAAACGGCTTAAAGACGCGGAACAGACTGCCGAGAAAAGCTGTTTTGTGAAATAGGGAGTTAAGGTGAAAGGTGAAAGGGTTGTGCTTGCTTAGCCTTTCGCCTTTTAACCGCTTACGCTGCGTAAACAGTCTATTGTTTAAACGCGGACAAATCATTTTAAACTGCTGTGTCTAATAAATATTCAGCATAAAATAGGCACATAACCGATACTTTTTAAATCACTTACATTTTTTAACCATTTTTGCCGTTTTTACAGCCAAAATATCTTGTGCTATGCTACCCGGCACACTTAAATATACAACAGCCAGGAACTGCCGTTGTTTTAATCAGGATGGATTCTCCCTATTGAGATGACCATGACAGAATCAGGCTCCACGCCATCAACCGTGCAAGAAATAATCGCCGCACTTAAAGACAAGCCCGGCGCACTTTTACCTATTCTGCATGGCATACAAGATGCACTAGGGTTTGTCCCTGCTGAAAGCGTCCCCGACATCGCAACAGCACTTAGCCTTTCCCGCGCCGAAGTACACGGCGTCATCAGCTTTTACCATTATTTCCGGGACACCGCACCGGGCAAACAAACCATTCATCTTTGCCGTGCAGAATCTTGTCAAGCCATGGGCGGAAGAAAGCTTGAAGAACATGTTAAAAACAAATTGGGCATTGATTTTCATGAAACGACCGCAGACGGTAAATTCTCTTTGGAGCCCGTTTACTGTTTAGGCAACTGCGCCTGTTCCCCGGCGATGCTAATCGGCAAAGAAATATTCGGCCGTGTATCAGCCGACAGTTTTGATGCGGTCGTCAATAATAGTGAGGCATCTTTATGAGCATCACTATTTACGTCCCATGCGACTCCAGCGCCGTTTCACTGGGCGCAGATCGCGTTGCATCTGCCATTACTCAGGAAGCGGCAAAACGCGGTATCGATATTAAACTGATCCGCAACGGCTCAAGAGGCATGTTCTGGCTGGAACCGCTGATCGAAGTGGCAACACCTAAAGGACGCGTGGCTTATGGCTCGGTTCAAACCGATGACATACCCGGCTTGTTCGATGCGGATTTTACCCAAGGCGGCGCGCACACCCTCTATTTAGGCCTGACTGAAGAGCTGGATTACTTCAAGAAACAGCAACGCTTGACCTTTGCTCGCATCGGCAAAACCGATCCTCTCAGTCTGTCTGATTACCTTGAAAACGACGGCTATCGCGGCTTGAAAAATGCGCTTGCCATGGCCCAGGCGGACATCGTTCAAGCGGTAACTGATTCAGGTTTACGCGGTCGCGGCGGCGCAGCCTTTCCAACCGGTATCAAATGGAAAACGGTGCTCAACACCGCATCGCTGCAAAAATACATTATCTGCAATGCCGATGAAGGCGATTCCGGCACATTTTCCGATCGCATGGTCATGGAAGGCGATCCGTTTGTATTAATCGAAGGCATGACCATTGCCGGTGTTGCCGTCGATGCAACCCAAGGTTATATCTATCTGCGCGTTGAATACCCTCATGCTTTCGACGCGCTCAACGCCGCCATTGCAAGCGCTTATCAGGCCGGTTATCTGGGTGATGACATTCAGGGCAGCGGCAAAGCCTTCAATCTGGAAGTCAGGCTGGGAGCGGGCGCTTATGTCTGCGGCGAAGAAACGTCATTAATGGAAAGCCTGGAAGGCAAACGCGGCCTGGTTCGCTTTAAACCGCCGTTACCAGCCATTAGCGGTTTGTTCGGTCAACCCACTGTCGTCAATAACGTTATTTCCCTGGCTTCCATACCGGTTATTCTGGATAAAGGCGGAGATTATTACCGCGATTTCGGCATGGGACGCTCACGCGGCACCTTGCCGGTACAATTGGCCGGCAACATCAAGCGCCCGGGTTTAGTCGAGCTGAGCTTTGGTTTAACCTTGCGCGAATTACTTTATGATTTCGGCGGCGGCGCAGCTTCCGGCAGACCGATTAAAGCAGTCCAGGTAGGCGGCCCGCTCGGTGCTTATCTGCCCGAATCGCAATTTGACACCCCCCTGGATTACGAAGCCTTCGCCGCCATCTGGGCGGTAGTGGGACATGGCGGCATTGTGGTTTTTGACGACACCGTCAATATGGCCGAAATGGCCCGCTATAGCATGGAATTTTGCAAGATTGAATCTTGCGGCAAATGCACACCTTGCCGCATCGGCGCCACCCGTGGCGTAGAAGTCATGGACGAGATTATTAACGGTCGCAACCTCGATAAAAACATCCCTTTGTTACGTGATCTTTGCGACACCTTACTCAACGGCTCCCTCTGTGCCTTAGGCGGTATGACGCCCTACCCTGTACTGAGCGCTTTAAATCATTTCCCGGAAGATTTTGGGATTAATGCTGAAGCCGCCTGATAATGATTTGAGGGGCTACGTAGGTCGGGTTAGCGTAGCGTAACCCGACGCATCGAAGCCGAAAATGTCGGGTTACGCTGTGCTAACCCGACCTACATGGCTAAAAAAATACGAGGAAGAAATCATGAGCATCAATAAAGAAAAAGATTTTGGCACACCCGCCAGCAGCAGCGAAAACAGGGTCACACTGGAAATTGATGGCTTTCAAGTCACCGTACCGGCAGGGACTTCGGTTATGCGTGCGGCGGCAAGCATCGGCATTGAAATCCCCAAGCTATGCGCAACCGACAGCATCGAACCGTTCGGTTCCTGTCGGCTTTGCGTCGTGCAAATAGAAGGCGGTCGGGGTATGCCCGCCTCCTGCACTACGCCGGTCGCGGAAGGTTTAAAAGTGACTACCCAGAATAAAAAACTGGCCGATGTACGTCGCGGCATCATGGAGCTGTATATTTCCGATCATCCGCTGGACTGTTTAACCTGTTCGGCCAATGGCGATTGCGAACTGCAAGATATGGCAGGCGCAGTGGGTTTGCGCGAAGTGCGTTACAACCCGATTGAAACGCATCTGGATGCCGTTAAAGACGAAAGCAACCCCTACTTCAGCTTCGACCCCAGCAAATGTATCGTTTGTTCGCGTTGCGTCAGAGCCTGTGAAGAAACTCAAGGCACATTTGCGTTAACCATTGACGGTCGCGGCTTTGATTCCAAAGTATCAGCCAGTCAAAACGAACTGTTCATGGATTCCGAATGCGTATCCTGTGGCGCATGCGTACAGGCCTGTCCTACCGCAACACTGATGGAAAAGTCGGTGATCGATAACGGTCTACCCGAACATTCGATTATAACCACCTGCGCTTATTGCGGCGTCGGCTGCTCATTTAGGGCGGAAATGAAGGGCGAACAAGTCATCCGCATGGTGCCCAACAAAGACGGCAAGGCCAATCACGGCCATTCCTGCGTCAAAGGACGCTTTGCGTTCGGTTATGCCACGCATAAAGACCGCATCACCAAGCCGATGATCCGCGCCAGCATTAAAGACGCTTGGCAGGAAGTCAGCTGGGAAGAAGCGATTAATCATGCCGCGTCGGAATTAAAACGCATCCAGGCAAAATACGGCAAAGATTCCATCGGCGGCATCACTTCTTCCCGTTGCACCAACGAAGAAGTCTATATCATGCAAAAACTGATACGCGCCGGTTTCGGCAATAATAATGTCGATACCTGCGCACGGGTTTGCCATTCACCTACCGGTTACGGATTGAAACAAACCTTTGGCGAATCATCCGGCACACAGGATTTCGACTCGGTCATGAAAGCCGATGTCATTATGATCATCGGCGCCAATCCTACCGATGGACACCCTGTATTCGCTTCGCAAATGAAAAAACGCCTGCGTCAGGGTGCCAAATTGATCGTGATTGATCCGCGTGAAATTGATCTGATCAAAGCACCGCATGTTCAAACCAGTCACCATCTAAAGTTGCGCCCCAGCACTAATGTCGCCTTGATCAATGCACTCGGGCATGTCGTTGCTACCGAAAACCTTGTTGACGAAGCCTTTGTTAATGAGCGTTGCGACGTTGCATCTTTTGCCAAATGGCTTGCCTTTGTTGCGCAGGAACATAATTCGCCGGAAGCCAGCGAGTCCATTACCGGTGTTCCAGCCGCTGAACTTAGAGCCGCCGCACGGCTTTACGCTACCGCTAACAATGCAGCTATTTATTATGGCTTGGGCGTAACAGAGCACAGCCAAGGCTCCACCATGGTCATCGGCATTGCCAATCTGGCCATGGCTACCGGCAATTTAGGTCATGACGGTGTCGGCGTAAATCCGTTACGTGGACAAAATAACGTACAAGGCTCTTGCGATATGGGTTCATTCCCGCATGAGTTCCCCGGTTATCGCCATGTATCCGATCCTGCAACGCATCAACTGTTTGAAAAAGCATGGAATGCCGAACTGAATTCAGAACCCGGCTTGCGTATCCCTAACATGTTTGATGCGGCATTAGACGGCAGTTTTATGGGTCTGTACTGCGAGGGCGAAGACATTGCCCAATCCGACCCGGACATTAAACACGTCCATGCCGCGTTGCGGGCGATGGAATGCGTGATCGTGCAGGATATATTTCTCAACGAAACCGCTAAATTTGCTCACGTTTTTCTCCCAGGTTCGTCCTTCCTAGAAAAAAACGGCACATTCACCAACGCCGAACGCCGTATTTCACCGGTGCGTAAAGTCATGTCGCCATTGGCCGGTTACCAGGATTGGGAAGTCACCCAAATGTTGTCGAATGCGCTGGGCTATCCGATGAATTACAGCCATCCGTCAGAAATCATGGATGAAATCGCCAGCTTAACGCCTAGTTTTTCTGGTGTCAGTTATGAAAAAATTGACCGCCTTGGCAGTGTGCAATGGCCTTGTAATGATGAAGCGCCGGAAGGTACGCCGATTATGCACACAGAGAGTTTCTTGCGTGATGACGGCAAAGGCTTGTTTATGCTGACCGAATTTGTCGCGACGACCGAGCGCGTAACCGGCAAATACCCGTTAATCCTGACCACTGGACGCATTTTGTCGCAATACAATGTCGGTGCGCAAACACGCCGTACTGAAAACAACGCTTGGCATGCAGAAGATCGCCTGGAAATTCATCCGCATGATGCCGAAGACCGTGGCGTGAAAACCGATGACTGGGTAGGCATTAAAAGCCGTGCCGGTGAGACCGTGTTGCGGGCGTTAGTCAGTGATCGCATGCAGCCCGGCGTTGTCTACACTACTTTCCATTTCCCTGAATCCGGCGCCAACGTGATCACCACCGACAACTCCGATTGGGCGACCAACTGCCCGGAATACAAAGTGACGGCCGTGCAAATCACTAAAGTCAGTCAGTCTTCGGAATGGCAGCAAGAATACAGCGTGTTTTCGGAAAAACAGCTGGATCTGCTAGAGCAGGGAATAAGCAATGACTAACGGCAGTAATGCCGTAGTGCAACCGTTATCGTTGGAATTAGGCTGGCCCAGCTATCAACAAAGCATCGTTGATCGCTGGCAAGGCGGACAACATAGCCAAGAACAAGACTATATTGCCGAAGAAGTGCCGATTTCTCTGGTTTACAACGGCGTGCCCCATGTGGTGATGCTGGCAACCCCGACCAATCTTGAAGAGTTTGCGCTGGGTTTCAGCATTACCGAAGGCATCATTAAAAACCCGCAAGAGTTATTATCAGCGCGGCTTTATAACCGTTCAAACGGCATTGAAGTCCAGTTAAAAATTCCCGAGCACCGTTTCCAAGGTCTGGCTGATAAAGGCCGTAACCTAACCGGCCGTACCGGTTGCGGTCTATGCGGTGCCAGCACTTTAAAACAAGCCATCCGCCAACCCAACCCGGTTAACGGAAACTTGACCCTGCCTGCTGCCGAGTTGCGTTCTGCTTTAACAGACATCAAACAGCACCAGAAACTAAACCGGCTAACCGGTGCCGTTCATGCTGCTGCCTGGGCAGTCCCTGGGCAGGGAATTTTAGAGGTACGAGAAGATGTAGGGCGACACAACGCACTGGATAAATTAATCGGCTTTTTATTGCGTACCGGCAAAGATTTGTCCCAGGGCTTTATAATCGTTACCAGCCGCGCCAGTTATGAAATGGTACAAAAAACCGCCTGGGTCGGCATCACTCTACTTGCGGCCATTTCCGCACCTACCGGATTAGCCATACGTTTGGCTAATGAGGCAGGACTCACCTTAATCGGTTTTGCCCGTGATGATCAGCATGTGGTGTATACCCATCCGCAACGCTTAACCCATAGCAACTATCTGTAATTAACGATGAAAATAGCAAGACTTATCACAATGGCTAACGATATAGGTAATTTCTTTAACTCGGAAACCGACAAAGAAATCGCCGCAGAAGGCGTAAAAAACCACCTGTTAAGATCCTGGGATCCCAGAATGCGCAAAGAAATTATTGCCTATTGCCAAGAAGATGGCTCCGAATTAAGCGAATTGGTCAAAGTGGCTGTGACTAAGCTTGTCGCTTAAATTAAAGGCGCGCACAGCGCGCCCTACGTCATTAAGGGCGACGCGCACAACTAAACCGATTATCCCAATAACGGTTTTTAAGGCTGGACACCAGCACCTTTCCGGTACGCTGGCTAGGTGCATGAATAAAATTATCGTTACTGACATAAATACCGACATGTGAAAACGGCTTGCCGTCGGTATTAAAAAAAACCAGGTCGCCCGAATGAAGATCATTTTTCGGCACTTGCGTCAGCGTCGCCGATTGAGCCATCCCCTGAACCGTACGCGGTAACGAAATGCCCTGCTGTTTGTAGACATGTTGAACAAAACCGCTACAATCAAAACCTTCCTCAGGCGAATTTTTACCGTCATGATAAGGCGTTCCCTGCAAGCTCAGCGCATAACTGACCATTGGCGAAAAGTCCGCAACAGGCTTGGTTTCAGGGATGCTGGCGCAACCGGAAAACAAAACGACCCCAACGAGTAAAATACCTCGAATGAAAAAACAGCGATAGTTTTTAGCGGTGGACGCATTCACAAATTTATATTCCGTTTAATAAACTGAATTAAGAATAGGCCATTACACCTTAAATTGCTACGTAACCGAAGTAAATCCCAATCATTTCACCAAAGCCTTATCTTATCTTACTTGAATTCATATAATAAACGCAAC
>JBCKWP010000013.1:0-24673 GCA_038922455.1 Methylobacter sp.
ATAGTCAGGCTGTTTAAATCGTCTTTTTTTTGCCCGGGCTGATATTCGATAGATTCTCTGGGTACATCGATTCCGACAAAGCCTGCTAAATCTTCAACAGCCTCAACAAAATCAAGGTGACTAAAATCCATCAGGAAGCTAATGGCGTTACCGCTAGCGCCGCAGCCAAAGCAATAAAAGAATTGTTTCTTTTGGTTTACAGAAAAACTGGGGGTTTTTTCGGCATGAAAAGGGCAGCGGGCGACAAAGTTGTTACCCGTTTTTTTTAGAGGGACGTGCGAATCGATTAAGTCGACAATATCAACCCGCACCAAAAGCTCATCAATAAATTCGCGAGGGATTCTACCGGACATCGCTATGCTCCGACGACTGCTCGGCACCCAAAGTATAACGCCATGGATGGCGTGTAGTAGAGTACCAAAAGTAGGCGGCTCTAGCCGATGCAGGAGCAATTACCGAGGTGTTTTTAGGTGGCACAGGGGTCGTTAATTGCTGAAAAAAATCAGTAAAATAGACTTACCCGGCTAGGGCAGTCTTGATTTTGATGCTTACAGCCGACATGTCGGCGCGCCCTTGCATTTTTGCTTTAAGTAAAGCCATGACCTTGCCCATATCTTTGACTGAC
Organism: Methylobacter sp.; assembly: GCA_038922455.1. Lineage (GTDB taxonomy): Bacteria > Pseudomonadota > Gammaproteobacteria > Methylococcales > Methylomonadaceae > Methylobacter_A. The sequence continues at coordinate 626 of JBCKWP010000013.1, forward strand.
TCGGCGCCGGACTCTGCAACAGCGCCTTTAACCATGGAATCAATTTCAGCTTCGGTCAATGCCTGAGGCAAGAAATCCTGAATGACCGGGATTTCAGCTTCTTCTATGGCGACCAGGTCATCTCGGCCGGCATCGGCAAATTGGCGGATAGATTCGCGGCGCTGCTTGAGCATCTTATCGAGAACGACAATAACCCGCTCATTATCCAGGACAATTCGCTCATCGACCTCAATCTGCTTAATAGCAGCCAAAATCAAGCGAATCACCCGTAGCCTTTCTTTATTGCCGCCTTTCATGGCGGTTTTCATATCTTCCCTGATACGATCTGTTAACAAATCCATCGTATTAACCTTGGTTTTACAGTGCAGGACGTCCGCGACGTAAGTTTTTCAACGCATAACGTTCACGCGCTAATTTTTTCAAGTGGCGTTTAACAGCAGCAGCACCTTTACGTTTGCGTTCTGCGGTTGGTTTCTCATAAAATTCGCGGCGACGCACTTCCGCCAATACACCGGCTTTTTCACAGGCGCGTTTGAAGCGGCGAATCGCAATATCAAATGGTTCGTTTTCTTTGATTTTTACTGACGGCATTATAATGACCCGAATATGTTAATATTTAAAAGTTAGGATTTTTCAATCCACTGAACAAACAGAACCCTTAATTATACCTTTACTTTTATAAAATTCAAAAACTCAATGTATGTTTTAGGCATAGAAACCTCTTGCGATGAAACCGGCGTCGCAATTTATCACTCCGCACAAGGCCTGTGCAGCCATCTTTTATACAGCCAGGTTGACATGCATAGCGAGTATGGCGGGGTCGTGCCTGAGCTGGCATCGCGCGACCATATTCGAAAATTAGTGCCGCTGATCAAGCAATGCCTAAAAGAAAGTGGATTGGCCGGCAGTGATATTAACGGCATCGCTTACACCGCAGGGCCCGGTCTGATGGGCGCATTGCTGGTGGGCGCGGCAACGGCCAGAAGCTTGGCGTGGGCGTGGCAAATTCCCGCGCTTGCGGTTCATCACATGGAAGGGCATCTGCTGGCACCGATGCTCGAAGAAAATCCGCCGGAATTTCCTTTTGTCGCGTTGTTGATTTCCGGAGGGCATACGTTGCTAGTCCGTGTTGAGGGTATCGGTCGTTATGAATTATTAGGCGAATCCCTGGATGATGCCGCCGGAGAAGCGTTCGATAAGGCTGCGAAAATGTTGGGCCTGGGTTATCCGGGTGGGCCAAAACTGTCAGCACTTGCCGAGCAGGGCACACCGCAGATTAGATTTCCTAGGCCGATGACGGATCGCCCAGGTTTAGATTTTAGTTTCAGCGGTTTAAAAACATTCACACTGAACACGGTCAATGCCTCAGAAAAAACTGATCAGGACAAAGCCGACATCGCGGCCTCCTTTCAACAGGCAGTTGCCGAGACGCTGAGCATCAAATGCAAGCGGGCTTTACAGCAAACCGGCCTGAAAAGACTGGTCGTTGCCGGAGGGGTCAGCGCCAATAAGCAAATTCGCGCATCTTTGACCCAAATGGTGGCTAAGGAAAATGCCCAGATCTATTTTCCAAGGCTGCAATTTTGTACCGATAACGGCGCGATGATCGCTTATGCAGGGTGCCAGCGGTTAATGGCAGGTCAGCAGCAGGGACTGGAAATTTATGCCCGTCCGCGCTGGCCGATTAGTGAGTTGAGTTAAAGGCGAAAGGAGTTACTCTTTCCCAGCCAACAACCGCTGAATATTGCCTTTATGCCGCCATAACAAGAAAACCATCATGGTCACAGCAGCGGCAACGATAGCCTTGTCGCCAACGATAAACCAGGCAAAAACCGGTGACAGGATCGAGGCGACTAACGCGGACAAGGATGAAATCTTGCCCAGCTTATAAACCAGAAACCAGGTTGCCATGAACGCAAAACCCAGCGCCCAGGAAAAGCCCAGGAGTACGCCGACCGAGGTCGCAACGCCTTTACCGCCCTTGAAACTAAAAAACACCGGATAAAGGTGGCCCATAAATGCAGCCAAGCCGGTCGCCGCAATTAACTCGGCAGGTAACCCCAGCACATTCGCGGCATAGACCGGAAGCAAACCCTTCAGCGTATCGCCGAGCAGAGTGATTCCCGCCGCTTTTTTTCCGCCGATACGCATCACGTTGGTCGCCCCGGGGTTGCCCGAGCCCTGTTCTCTGGGATCCGGCAAACCCATCAGGCGACAAGTAATAATTGCACTGGAAATTGAGCCTATCAAATAGGCAGTCGGAACAAACAACCATTCAACCATGGGGTGACCTTTTCATTATTTTGAACTTGTAAGCGCAGGGCGTTTCCCTGATACTGGGCGCTTTTTAAAAAACACGCATCATAACCGGAAATCATTATGGACATCATATTTTTAGGCGGCCTGGAAGTTGAAACGATCATCGGTATTTACGACTGGGAAAGAGTGACCAAGCAAACCGTCATTCTGGATATTGAGATGGCTTTCGATATTCAAAAAGCCGCTGAAACCGACGACATTCAATACACGCTTGATTACAAAGCAGTTTCCCAGCGCATTATTTCCTTTGTCGAGGCCAGCCAGTTTTTGCTGGTCGAAAAATTAATTTCGGAAATAGCCGGCCTCATTCGTAACGAATTTAAGGTGCCCTGGGTGAAAATAACCTTGAATAAAAAAGGCGCAATCAGGCGTGCCAGCGATGTCGGCATCATCATCGAGCGGGGAGCATGGAAGCCGTGAGCAGGGGCTACATCAGCATAGGCAGTAATATCAACAAGGATCAGCATATCCCCGCTAGCCTGAGTGCGCTTGAACAAGCTTTCGGCAAACTGACCGTTTCAAGTATTTATGAATCCGAAGCCGTGGGTTTTACCGGCGATGTTTTCTACAATCTGGTGGTGGGTTTCGATTCCGATCTGGAGGTAAAGGCAGTCGCCAAGCTGCTTAGGCAAATCGAGCTGGATAATGGCCGCACTCGCGACAGCCGGAAATTTGCCGCGCGCACCCTAGACCTGGATTTGATCCTATACGGCGATTTGATCGTCAACGATGGTCGCTTGCAAATACCTCGTGATGAAATCGAGCATTACGCGTTTGTGCTGGAACCCTTGGCGGAAATCGCCCCGCCCCTGAAACACCCGATCAGTCATCTGAGCTATGCCGAGCTTTGGGACAAATTCGACAAGACTGATCTCAGGCAACAGCGCGTTATACCTTCCTGGTCTTCAACAAAATAGGGTGCGCCCGCCATCGACGGTCAGTATTTGGCCGGTGATGTAATCGGCGTCCTTAACCAAAAAAAGCACCGCCTTGGCAATATCGGCTGGTTCGCCGCTACGCTTTAAAGCCACCCGGCGCAGGATTTCCAGTTTGGCCGATTCGGACAAGTCATTATCAGGCCAGAGTATCGCCCCTGGTGCCACGCCGTTGACCCGGACAGCGGGTCCCAACTCCTTGGCTAAAACCTTGGTCATCGCGGCCAGCCCGGCTTTGGTGATACTGTACACGGGATAACCGCTCAAGCCCCGTTCGGCATGGATGTCGACAATATTGACGATGCAGCCGTTATTGTCGGTCAAGGTTTTCTTCAACGCTTTGGCCAGAAAAAACGGCGCTTTTAAATTGCAGCCCATTAGCTCATCCCACTGCTGTTCGGTCACATCAGTCACCGCTGTCGGATAAAAGGACGAGGCATTATTGACCAGCACATCGATGCCGCCCCAGGCCAAGCAGGCTGCGCTGGCGACAGCCTCCAGCTCGGCCATGTTCAGCAGATCGGCCTGCATGATTTTTGCCGAGTTAGATCGCTGTTGGTTCAGCTCATCGCAAAGCTGCTGCGCTTCTGTGGACGAGGATCGGTAATGCAAAAAAACATTGCAGCCTTCGCCATGCAGCAACCGCGCACAAGCCGCGCCGATGCGTTTTGCGGCACCGGTGATCAATACATTTTTCATTGGACTATTCAAGCGGCTGGGTGCGCCAAGCTTTTACTCGCCACCTCGTAAACATCTTTGGAAATCGCTTCGGTGGCGATAATCCGTTCCAGCTGCGCCTTGATCAGCGCTTGCCTGCCTTCATCGAATCTGCGCCACGCGGTTAACGCGCCGACCATGCGCGAGGCAATCTGCGGGTTCAAGGTATTCAGCGCGATAATCTGGTCGGCGAGAAAGCGATAGCCTTGTCCGTTGGCCGCGTGGAAATGCAGCGGATTGGACTGGCTGAATGCGCCGATTACCGACCTGACCCGGTTCGGGTTTTTTAAATCGAATACAGGGTGTTGCATTAACGCCTGTACGGTTGCAAAGGTGTCGGGCATGCTGCCGGAGGCTTGCAAGGTAAACCATTTGTCGATAACCAGCGCTTCTGCTTGCCATTGGTGGTAAAAGCTGTCCAGGCACTGTTGTTTAGCAGGATGCGGGGAGTTTACGATAACCGCTAACGCCGCAATCTGGTCGGTCATGTTTTTGGCGGTGTTGAATTGCTGCTGCGATAATTGATGGGCGTCTGTATTTTCCAGCTTACCCAGATAGTTTAAACAGGTGTTTTTGATGCGTCTGCGACCTATTGCCCCGGCGTCGAATTTTCCGGATTCATCCTTATGGTTATGCAAGTATAAAGCCTGAAACTGCGCTTGCAGCTGTTCAGCTAAAGTCAGCATGACAAATTCGCGGGCGGCATGGATGGCCTCCACATCGACAACCTGCATTTGTTCAGCCAGATAGGTTTCCGACGGCAAACTTAATAGCAAAGAAAAATACGACAAGTCATCCCATGGTTGCTCCAACACCTGTTTAAAGGCATTAATCATGATGGAGTTGACGTGCATCTCCCTGCCGTTGTGCAGATCGGCAATCAGCCCCGTAATAATCTGTCCGGCCAGTTGTTGTCCGGCTTCCCAGCGGTTAAAGGTGTCGCTGTCGTAGCTTAATAAAAACGCCAATTCATCCAGGCTGCGCTCCATCGTCAATTTAACTGGCGCTGAAAAGCCTCTTAGGAGGGAAACCACCGGCTGCTCGGCCAAGCCTTCAAAGGTAAAGGCTTGTTCGGGCTCGGTGAGTTGCAGGATGACTTCATCAGTCATTGGGCGACTGAAGTCGCCCCCACAATTTTGTAGCTTGCAAGGCGCTGCAGAACCGTCTTTGTAAAGCAAGCCCACAGCCACCGGAATATGCAGCGGTTCTTTAACCGCTTGTCCCGGAGTTGGCGGGCAGCTTTGGCTAATGGTTAAAGTCAGAGTTTGTGCGGATGGGTCATAGTGCTGCCGGACGGTCAATACCGGCGTTCCGGCCTGGGCGTACCACCGGCGGAATTGGCTTAGATCAATGTCGTTGGCAGCTTCCATCGCGTTGACGAAATCGTCGCAAGTCACCGCCTGCCCGTCGTGACGCTCAAAATATAAATCGCTGCCCTTGCGAAAACCCTCGGCACCCACCAGCGTGTGGATCATTCGCACCACTTCTGCGCCTTTTTCATACACGGTCAGGGTGTAAAAATTGTTGATTTCGATGTAGGCGTCAGGGCGGATCGGATGCGCCAACGGGCCCGCATCTTCGGCAAACTGGCGGGTACGCAGCATGTTGACGTCTTCGATGCGTTTAACGGCTTTTGAGGTGCGGTCGCCGGTAAATTCCTGGTCGCGGAACACCGTAAAGCCTTCCTTGAGGCTGAGCTGGAACCAGTCCCGACAGGTGATGCGGTTGCCGGTCCAATTATGAAAATATTCATGGCCGATGACGCCTTCGATGTGCTCGTAATCGAAGTCGGTCGCAGTATCGGGTCGCGCCAGCACAAACTTGGTGTTGAATACGTTAAGTCCCTTGTTTTCCATTGCGCCCATGTTGAAATGGCTGACCGCGACGATCATATATAAATCCAGATCGTATTCGCGGCCATACACCTGTTCATCCCAGCGCATGGCGTTTTTCAGCGATTGCATGGCGTGGCCGCATTTATCCATGTCGTGTTTTTCGATAAAGATTTGCAGGTCGATATTGCGGCCGGATTGCGTGGTAAAGCTGTCGGCTATGCATTCCAGTTGCCCTGCAACCAGCGCGAACAAATAGCACGGCTTGTTGAACGGGTCTTCCCAGGTCACAAAGTGGCAGTTATTCGGTAGCTCGCCTTGAGCGATTTTGTTGCCGTTGGATAGTAAAACCGGGTAACGGTCTTTGTCGCCGACCAGGGTGGTGGTGAACAGCGTCATCACATCGGGGCGATCGAGAAAATAGGTGATTTTCCGAAAGCCTTCCGCCTCGCACTGGGTACACAACATGCCGTTGGACAGATAAAGCCCTTCCAGCGCGGTGTTGGCTTTCGGGTTGATGGCGTTTTCAATAGTCAGTACAAAGCGCTGCTGTTGCGGAACATTGTTAATGATCAGCGCATCATGGGTTTGCAGGTAACGGTCTTTGCTTAAGTCGCCGTCATCCAGCGCCGCGCCAGTTCCCGACTGGCCTGCGGCATACACACCATCCCCTTCGGCTGCGCTCAGGACAGGCCTGGCGATATTAATGCGGATCAGCTTTAGGTTTTCGCCCGACAATGTCAACGAGGTGTCTGGGGACTGGCTGGCAGGGTTGCGGCTTAGGGTGAGCCGCGAACTGACCAGCGTGTTTTCGTCATCCAGGGTGAAATTCAAGGCGACGCTGTGAATGAGATATTCAGGTACGGTGTAGTCTTTTAGATAAATGGTTTGGGGATTGGGGTCGCGCATTATTTGTACCTGCTGTTGTGATCGGAAGAGCGGATGTTTTGGATGGCGAACAGCGCGATTAACAGCCAAGCCGTTAAAAAGCAGACGCCGCCGAAAGGAGTAATTATGCCTAGCCAGGTATGATTGAGTAGCGCCAGACTATACAAACTGCCGGAAAACAGCAGAATGCCTGCGAACATCAATGATCCGGCCCAGTGCAATAGTTTGGAATCAGGCGCTTGTTGGCGGATCAGCGCAATGCCGATCAAGCCTAGCGCATGGTACATTTGATAGGTCACGCCGGTTTGGTAGGCGGCCAACATTTCCGGGCTGATCACGGTTTTTAAACCATGAGCGCCGAATGCGCCCATGCCGACACCGATCAATGCGCTTAACGCGCCGAGCAATAAAAAGTGCATTTATTTTTCCATCAGTCTGGGCATTAGCTGCACCAGATTACAGGGCCGGGTGCGGTGATCCAGTTGATCTTTAATTAGATTATCCCAAGCAGTGCGGCAGGCTCCCGATGAACCAGGCAGGCAAAATAGATAGGTCGCATTGGCGACTCCGGCTATCGCCCTGGACTGGATGGTTGAGGTCTTAATGTCCTGATAGGAAAGCATCCTGAAGATTTCGCCAAAACCGTCCAGTACCTTGTCCAGCAACGGCGCAACTGCCTCGGGTGTGCCATCCCTGCCGGTCACGCCAGTGCCGCCGGTGGTGATGATGACATTGACCTCGGCTGCGGCAATCCAATTTGAAACCGCCGCCCTGATTTGATAAATGTCATCGGGGACTATTTTCTTTTCGATGACGTGGTGCCCTGCATCGGTTACCCGCTCCGCCAAGGTAAGGCCGGATACGTCGTCGGCATCGGTGCGGCTGTCGGAAACGACCAGTATCGCGATATTTAAGGGGATGAAGTTTCTGTCTGTATTCATAATATTAAATTTAACGTTCTTTAACAAAAATTTGCGTTGACTCGATCCCAACGTCCACGTTGGGAATTCATATTGCCAAGCTCTAGCTTGGCGAGACTTGAAGCGGGAGCTTCCAAGACTGCATTCCCAATGCACGAGCTTGGGAACGAGCGAAAAACATTACATTTTTCTTGGGTAGCTTATTTAACCAGGCGCTAAGTTTAAAACAGCTAAAGCCGTTTTACTCCGGTTTAAGTTTGGAGTCCAACGGCTTTAGCTGTTGGCGGCTACCGGTTTAGCTTGACCTTCGACAATCGCAATTTCTTCATTGGTCAAAGCATAAAGCCCGTAAACCAACACATCAATTCATAAACTAACATTCAATTTTTCCAGCACTTCATCAAAAGAATGACGTGGCAATAATTCCTGTTTTTTTACCGTTTGAATATGCAGATAATCTAAATAATCTTTCAGCTTTTCAGCATTGGTCAGCAATTCTTTCAATTGCACAAATTCTTTAAACTCAATCACCGCAAATTTGTTTGCCCCATTTTCTTGAATCACTTGCACGTTTTCTAACATGATTATCTCCGTTGATATACTTTGTTGCGCGGTAAAACATCCACCACATCAATGATTTTCAAACTGTCTTCGCGTTCAAATAACACCCGATAATTTCCCACCCGAAGTCGATACGACGGCTCAAAATCAACCAGCTTTTTCACGTTACTTTTTATCAACGGATTTTCTGCTAATTGTTTGATGTTACGCAAAATAGCCGTCTGGTCTTTTGTTGGATAACGCGCCAAATTTTTCAATGCCGTATCGGTAAAAACAACGTCAAAACTCATTTTCTCTTCACAATCGCCACTTCCTCATCCGTCAAACCTTAAAGCCCATAAACCAAGGTATCAATCTCCGCTTCCCATGCGCCCTTGGCTTGCCCTGCTATTTTTGCCGCTCGGAAAATGTAAAACAGCTAAAGCCGTTTTACTCCGGTTTAAGTTTGGAGTCCAACGGCTTTAGCTGTTGGCGGCTGCCGGTTTAGCTTGGCCTTCGACCATCGCAATTCCTTCATCGGTCAAACCATAAAGTCCATAAACCAACACATCAATTTTCATTGAATGTGCTTATAAACGTCACCACGATTCCCTATCGTCATGATGAAAATAACTAACTCACCGTCATGAACACGATAAATCAAACGATGTTGACCCACACGCAAACGATAAACATCGTTATAACCTTGCAGGTTTTTTATATCCAATTGTGGATGGTTGTACGGGTCTGATTGAAGTAACATCAGTTTTTCTTTCACGGCTTCTTTTTGTTTTGGCGAACACTTTTCAAGAAACTTGCTCGCGTTTTTATGTAACAACAAACGGTAATTCATAAGCGCGTTTTCACTGTTTCCCAATCCTCAAACTCACTGTAATCACCCGCATCAATTTGCAGCATCATTTTTTGAACTTGCACAGATTCATCACGCGACAACTCATCATCATTGATCACCACCCGACATTGATTTTTGGGTAACGCTTCAATAAAATCCAACAACGCGTAATAACTATTATCCTCAACTTCCAACAAAATCGTTTTCATTTTCCACCCTCCACAATCAAACAACCTCATCACTAAAATCATTCATAATGCGTCCACATCAACATCACTTTGATTGCCATTTCATTTTCTAACACCTGATAAACCAAACGATGTTGCTTGTTGATTCGTCGTGAAATCGCACCTTTCAAATCCCCTTTTAAAAATTCAAATTCAGGCGGATAAACATAAGGGTCGTCAGCAATCAATTTCAAAAGTGCTTCAATTTTGTTTTTTAAATTCGACGCTTTTATCAGTTGAGCATCTTTTTTCGCGCGACTGGTGAAATAAAGTTGATACATCACCAATCCAATTCCGTTGAACATTCATCAAGTGGCGTATTCAAACCGTCCATAATCGCCTGTTTGATTTCACTGTTTTTCGACAAATAATCGTCGTCAGTTTCGAGGCTACTTTTTCGTTTAATGAACAGCACAAAATCTAAAACCTCTTTTTGTGATGTCATCGGCAACGTGTTCATTTCGGCAACAATCGTTTGTTGTAATGTGTTCATTTCCCCTCCACAATCCTGATTTCTTCAACCGTCAATCCATAAAGCCCATAAACCAAGGTATCAATATCAGCTTCATATTCGCTCGTGGCTTGCCCTGTTTTTTTTGCCGCTCGGAAAATGTAAAACAGCTAAAGCCGTTTTACTCCGGCCTAGAGTCCAACGGCTTTAGCTGTTGGCGGCTGCCGGTTTAGCTTGACCTTCGATCATCGCCACTTCCTCATTCGTCATCACAATCCCAACTGAAAACTCAGCGCATCAATAATTTCATTTTTGATGTCATCATTTTTAATTTTACCCAGTTGCTTAATAAGGCGTTTTTTATCAATCGTCCTAATTTGATAACACAAGACAATCGAATCTTTGTCTAAACCCGAATTTTTCTTCTCCAACAAAACTTCATTCGGATAAATTCGTCTGCCTTGTTTGTACGAAGTCAGTGGCAAAATGTTTATCACAGGCAAAATCCCATTCACCTCATCATCACTGATTATCAACACAGGGCGCGTTTTACCTTGTTCAGAACCCATCGTCGGGTCAAGATTCACTAAATAAATTTCCCAACGCATTACCATTCCTCATTATCAACATGACTAAAATCATCACTCACCGCCTGCAAATCCGCTAAAAAAAGCGCGTCGTGTTGGCACTTTTTCAATTGCGCGAGTTTGTCTGCTTTGGTATTTTTTGGCGGGGATTTGAACAACAAAATCACTTCCAGCATTTGATTTTCTTCAATCGTGTCGGGGATTTCAATCACAATTTTATGATTTTTCGGCACACGTTTTAACTGTCTTAACGCTATCATTTCCCGCCCTCCACAATGGCGATTTCTTCATCGGTCAAACCATAAAGCCCATAAACCAAGGTATCAATCTCCGCTTCCCATGCGCTCGTGTCTTGCCCTGCTTTTTTTGCCGCAAGGATTTTTTCCACTAACTCGATGAAGGGTTGTTGGTCGGAGGCGGTGAGTTTGGGGATTGGGAATTTTTCGAGAGAGTGTTTATTGTATTGGTAGCCAGCCTTTCCAAGCTCTGCGCCTGCATAATAATTTTTATATACAAATTCCCCAAAAGAAGAAGATAAAACACTAACAATGTATGTCAGATAGCTTCCCAACAAGATGAAAGTTGTTTTTTCAATAAAAAACTCGCCACTTGTATCAAGGAAGAAATTTGCTCTTTGTGTTGTTTCAGGATAAATAATTTTTTCTTTTTCAAGCTCTTTGTAATAAGTGGATGCACACCGTGTCAGTGCATACCACTCATAACGAATACCTATCTCAGTTTTGTCTCTTGCTGATAACTCCATTTTAGATTTTGTTATATGTCGATAAATTGCAGGGTATTGTTTTTCAAATTCTTCTTCTGCTTCTTTTGAAGCTCCAGTAATATTTTTGTCTTCATGCAATGGAAAATGCCAAGGAATAAAAATAATCCATAATCCAGCCCATTTAGCCGCATAGCGTTTAATATCTCGACCGCGCAAAACAGGTTTAATAATTTCAGAGCTTTTGACATCCTCCAAACACAAGCGTTCTTTGGTTGGCGTATCAATAATAAATGCTTCATTAAAACCCGTTTGAATGCCTCGATAAATTGAAACATCCCAATCTTTTAATGGCGTGCCTTTGGCTTCAATTTTGGCTTTGATGTGTTGTTCGATGTTTGACGAAATCACCCACGCATCGGCGGACATTTGCGGCATTTTTTGCGAATGTGCGGCGAAATAATCGGCTAGCGGTGTTGCAATGGTGAAATCGTTTTGAATGGTGCAGGCGTTAAAAACGTAGGGGCGGATTGCATCCGCCCTTACAGCATCCGCCCTATCCCTTGAAACAGTCGGATGTAAAGGGCGGATGCAATCCGCCCCTACGTTTTGCGTGATTAAAATGTTTGAATCGACCGTTGCGGATTCAAATACTTGATAACCGCCAAAATCAATCAACTTTAATGGCTGGGTTTTCTCCGCTAAAAATACGCGTAACGCTTTCCCATAACCCGCCCGCATCCATTTATTCGAGGTAATAAAGGTTAATAAACCGTTTTTATTCAACAACGAAACGCCTTTCTCAATAAACAACGCATAAATATCGCCTGTTTTCGCAAAAGTTTGATACTTCTGATTTTGCCAATCTAATTGGCATTGCTGACCGCTGAATTTTTGAATTTGGATGTAGGGCGGATTGCCGATGACAATATCAAAACCATCCAGCCCAAACATCCATTCCACATCAAAGAAATCCGCCGAGGCATTTTGATCGTAAGGATTCCAATGGGCTAATTGTTGAGCCGATACATTGCCCCAACCGTGTTCTTGTAATAACGCACCGATTTGTTCGCGCAAGGTTTTATCGTCATCGCGTAATTTGCGTTTTGTGGCGGGCGTTTTTGCGCTAAACAAACGATGGCGAACCTCTTTTAATTGCTTTTCTAATGCTTCAACGTCGGGACTATCAAACAAACTCAGGGTTGAGTCGGCGTTAATACCCACTTTGGGCTTATCAATCCCGATTAGGGTATTTGCGGCAACAAATTTAGTTTCAAGATTGGGTAACGGACGAACGCCGAAGTTTTCTTTCTTACGCTCACTTTTTTGGTCAACAATCAGCGAGATAAAAAAGCGCAGTTTGCTTATTTGTACGGCAATGGCTTGAATATCCACGCCGTAAATACAATTTTCGATTAAGTAAAGTTTGCGCCCATAATCGAATTCGTTGGCGTTGAAAGCCGTTTCAATATCGTCGATTAACTGCTCGCGAATGCTAACGTCGTCAATAAGTTGGGCTTTGTCAATTTGCCGTTCTTTCCAGCGTTGGTTTTTTGGATCAAGTTTTTGCAGGACATGCACCAGTTTATGCAGGATGCCCATCGGGAATGCACCGGAACCACAGGCGGGGTCGAGGATTTTGCAGTTGTCGATGGCATGGATAAGTTGCGTGGTTTCGGTGGCATTGAACGGGTTGGTCAGATTGTTGTAACTGAGCAGGGTGCGTAAGTTATCGGTAACGGCAACGGGAAAAGCCGGTTGCACTCCATCGTTTGGAGTGTAACCGGCCTTGCCCGTTAATGTCTGCTCCAGTTGGGTGCTGAAATAGGCGAGCAACGATTCATCGACCATGTAATCGACAATTTCACGCGGCGTGTAAAAACTGCCGGTTTGTTTGCGTGCAGTGGTTTTTTGTTTCCGGGTTGTAACTGGCCAGCAGGCTCTCAAACACCTGGCCTAACAGTTCCGGGTCAAGGGCGATGTCCTGTTCAAGTGGCGTGTTTTCGGTAACGGTAAATTTATAGGCTTTGAGGATGGTTATCAGCCCTTTTACCTTAATGTCTTGTTGTTTTTTGTCACTGAATTCTTCGCTTAAATCGGCGTGTTCGTCGCCATCAAAAAAAATGTAATCCGGCACTCGCAAGGGATTTTCAGGGCGGTCAGAAAAGCCGTCTTCATACAGAATGACATCGCCGCCTTGCTTGCCTTTCAGGGTCGGGTCGGGTTTATCCAGACATTCAAATAAACCGCCGTTCATGAAGGGAACTTTGTCTTCGACCAGCTTTAAAAACGCTTTCGGGTCTTTAAAGTAGCTCTCATAGCGCATTAAATTGGTGACATTTCTATGCTGCTTGTCGTTGCGGAATTCGCGTTTGCCAACGCTTTGATTGAGTGTGGCGAAAAACAGGTTTTGCAAAATGGCGCGGTAATACTCGCTACGCTGATTTTCAGCGTTGTAGTTTTTTTCCTTATGCGGGGCAAAGTCTTTAATCAGGTGGGCTTTGATGTAGCTTTCATCAAATAACTCGTCGGGGATTAAGTCTTTTTCTTTAATGAACCAGACAAACAGAATTCGGGTTAATAGGCGAATGAGGTTTTTGGCGTTATGTTCGCGGACTTTATCATCTTGTTGAAAAATACCGCCTTGCTGGGATTCTGCGGTTGAGCTTGGAAATACAACTTCTTTAATCGCCCAAAAATACCAGTTGGATAGTTCTTTGTAGAATTTTTTGTTGAGTGTTTTGGTGTTGAGTGTTTTTTGCCAGGCGTTGTGCAGTTCGACAAAATTACTGACTTTGTGGACGCGCTGGATTTCAGCAAAGGACAGATCACATAGAATTTCAAGATGCGCACGGTGCGGGTTTGCTATCGAAATATCTTTGATGAGGGTGATTTTTTTCAGCACGTCTTTTTGCGCGTCTTTTTCGTTGAGGCGGCGGTCAATAACGGCAAGCGTAATGCTATCGCCATGTTTAAATAGCAGCATAACCGGCATCGCGAAGGCCTTGTTTAGCTCGCGGGTTATTTGCGCGAGGTCTGTTCTGGAATAATCGGCGGCTGTCAGTTCAATCGCAAAAAACAGGTAGGATTCAATGATGGTTTTCTCGAAAACGGCTGAAGCCGTTTTACTCCAGGTAACTTCTTCTTGGGAAAGCTGGAACAGCAAGTCGATGGATTGCCATTGGTCGGTTTTGGCTTTTTCGGCATTGAAGTGGGTGTTAGCTGCTAAATAATACTCTTTGAAATAGGCGTAGGTTTTTTGTTCAAAGGGCTGTTGTCTTGTGGTGTTGTAGCCTAATGTGTTGAATAATTCAATGGCGTTATGACTTAGGTTGTTGTTTTTGAAGTTACAAAGTGCCGATTTTATGCTGTGTTTGCTGTCTATTTGTGCCATTGTTTTTATAAGGTTGGGTGGGTGTTTATTAAAACAGCTGAAGCCGTTTTACTCCAATTCCGGAGTCCAACGGCTTTAGCTGTTGGCTTTAGTTTAAATGTAAAACAGCTAAAGCCGTTTTACTCCAGTGATGGATTTTAACGGGTTTAGATGTGTTGGCGTTTATTTCTGGAGTCCAACGGCTTTAGCTGTTGGCATCGAATATTAGACGTTGAGTGTGGTTTAAAAATCATCTTCCGGCAATAGCAGGTTTTTATGGTCAGTGTACTCTTTAAATTGCCGGATCAATCGTTCGCGGCCTGTTTCAGCAAAATGTTGATGGAAACTGGAAAAGGGATAATCGTTTAAATTGTTAGTGTAGCCGTGTTTTATCGGATTCATCAGTAAGTAATTCAGGCGTGTCAGGTAATCGTTTTCATCGCGTGGACAATAATCCCAGTAATTCCACCAAATCCGCTGCTGTGCTACGCCTGTTTGTTTAATGTGGTAACCGCTTTGTCCGTGTATTTGGGTCATGATTTTGGGTAAATCCTGACCTATCCGGCTTTGGCCTAAGAGATGGTAATGGTTGTCTAAAATGACCCAGTGATGCAGCGCCCATTGATACTTGTCAAAACGGTGTTTTATGCAATTTAACAGGTGTTCCTTAATTTGTGGATTTTGCAATAAAGGTCGTTTTTGGTAAATAGCCGCAGTAATGAAATAGGGTGTATTGTCCATGAAAATATGCGTTGGGTTATGCAGGTAATCTTTTTTCATGGGGCTATTAAAACGGCTGACTGAAAGTGCGTAAATAAAACAGCTAAAGCCGTTTTACTCCGGTTTATGTTTGGAGTCCAACGGCTTTAGCTGTTGGTTTTAGTGTAAATGTAAAACAGCTAAAGCCGTTTTATTCCGGTTATGGTTTTATTTAACAATTAACCAGGTTATCAGTTCAAATTGATTGAGATTATCAAGCTGCTTTTTAAGCGGTGCAATCAACGCCCCGCGCTCGGAAGTCAGCTTCTGGGCGCTGCGTTTTTTAAATACACTCATCATTTCAGCCGCTGTTGTTTTTAGTAAATCAGTGTAATCAGCCATTTTTTCACCATCGTCGGTTTCGGTGTTGAACAGTTCACACAGTTTGTCGTAAGGTAAAGTGACACCCTGACATAGGACACGATAAATTTCTAAGATATGTTTGGCGTGGGTATAGTTATAGCGTACCGTGCCATCCGTTCTGATATAGGCTAAAAAATACGGCGACAATGGATTGATGCTGACATTACCTTCGATGTCCTGTTTTTGTTTTAAGCAGAAAATAACGCCCGGTTTAATAATATCTTTTTCTACTTCTGAAAACGGACGACTGCCGTAATGTTCGGCATAATCGCCACCCGGCGCTGGCACGATAGCGTAAAGCCCTAACGGTGAATCATGCAGATGTTTTTTATGGGTATCTAAAAAATTCGATAAATCTACCCTGAAATCATCCATGGTAAAATCTGTCAATGATAAGCCTTCGTCCATGTCTTCAAGATCCAGAACTTCTTCTTTAAGTTTTTTTAATTGTTGGTTGCGGTAATTTAGATCGTTTTCAACGAGCTCATGCAATTGTTCGGCGTTAAGTATATTGTCTTCACCTGTGGCTGTCATATCGACCAGAGCCATTCTGGATTCAACCCGTTGTTTAAGGTTAAGGTAATTATCAAGGTCTGGCGTTGGCCAGAAGTTGACTAATTGGATAGCTTCGTTAATGCTGCCTAGCCGATCAATACGTCCAAAACGCTGGATGATTCGCACTGGATTCCAGTGTATGTCGAAATTGATAAGATAGTCACAATCCTGCAAGTTTTGACCTTCGCTGATGCAGTCAGTGGCTATTAGCAAATCAATATCTTTAGTCTCTTTAACCGATGACATTTTGGCGCGGTTTTTTGAGAGCGGTGAAAAATTAACTAGAATGCTGTCGTAGTCATTTTTGCCCAGTGTTGTGTGGGTTGTACTACCGCAAATCAACGCGCAGTCTAATCCAAATTCTTTTGTGTACCAGGTTTTGAGGGTGCTATAGAGATAGTTGGCGGTATCGGCAAAAGCAGTAAAAATAATAATTTTTTTATTGCCTGGATTGATAGGCTGGTTGATTTTAGCGGTAATCAACGTTTTTAGTTCATGCAATTTTGCATCTTTCTCAGGTGTTACCAGTAAGGCATTATGATGTATATGAGCTAAGGCGGCTTTATCACTCTGTAAGTCAACAAGCCATCGGTCTAAATCGAGATCAGCCAGATCAAATTTTAATTTTTTGCCGACTTGCAACGCTTCTAAATCATCTTCATCCAGTTCGTCTTCATCAGGTGAAAAACTTTCCAGAGGCGATATTTGAGTATGGTTGAGTTTGAACTGGGCAATTTTTGCTTCTAATGCTTCAATTTTTTCCAGCGTCCTGCCGATGGAAATCTCAAATGATTTAATGGAGCTTTCTAAACGTTTTAAGTAGTTAATTTTCATCATACCGATCAAGAAACTTTCCCGGTCAGTCTGAGTAAATGCGCTAACCTGTTTGCCTGCAAGCACTTCGTATTTTTCCTGCTTGTCGGCTTTTACGTAGCTGGACGGCGTAAAAACAGAAAGTTTGTATTTAAGTATCTGAGCGTTAAGCGAATCATAACTAGGGAATTTTTTTTCCAAATCGATACCAGGGTAGACAGATTTAGGTTTTAGCCGGAGTGGAAACTTAACCACTGAATCTATGCCATAAAAGCTAACGATATGTTTTCTGGAGCGGGCAATCGTCAGCTCATCAAGCAATTTAAAAAAGCCGGAATCGAGTTTATCCAGTAACGGCTTCATACTTTTACTGGTGTTGTTATTGGCGGAGTTATCCTTTACCCATGTTGAAAATTGGGCTTGGGTAGTTTTAAGCAACTGGGAGACGTCTTTTATTTTACAATGTTCAAACAGCGCATCTTCCTTACCTTCGGTGATAAAGGCGATTTGATTGCGTAAATCCCGTAAGGTGTTATTAACAGGCGTTGCCGATAACATCAATACCTTGGTTTTAGCGCCCGATTTAATCACTTTCTCCATTAACCATTGTGCTCTATTGCTTTTAATAGCACCATCAGAGCCGGTTTTTTCCATGGGATTACCCCTGAAGTTATGCGACTCATCAATGACAACTAAGCCGTATGCACTCCAGTTAAAATTGTCCAGATTAATGCCATTGGCTTTGGATGTACCGGTCGCGCGACCCATATCGGTATGATATAAAACAGTATAGTTAAACCTATCTGATTTATAGGGGTTGAGCGCATGGTTTTGACTTGCTTGGTAAATTGTCCAGTTACCCGATAATTTCTTAGGACAAATTACCAGTACTTTTACATTAAGTAATTCGTAATATCTGATAACCGCAAGCGCTTCAAAGGTTTTACCTAAACCAACGCTATCGGCAATAATACAACCATTGTGTTTATTGATTTTATTAATAGCGCCTTTAACGCCATCTTTTTGAAAGTCATATAAAGCATTCCATATTTCCGAATCAAAAAAACCGGTTTTTTCGTTAAACAACCCCGCTTGATTTTGCTCATTAAGATAGTCGCCAAAAATATGGTAAAGCGTTTTAAAGTAAATAAATTCCGGGGGATTTTCGCGGTACAATTGTTCAAGATAGGTTAAAACCTGTGCTTTAACGTCCTCGACCAGTCCTGATTTATCATTCCATAATTCATCAAACCATTGTTTTAGTTCTTTCCTGTCTCGATCGCTATCGATGACAAGATTGAGTTCAATATTTTTGCTGCCACCGAGTCCCAAGCCATTAACGGTAAAGTTTGAGCTACCTGCAAGCGCTTTTTCTATACCGCTGGCT
The DNA here is from genome assembly GCA_038922455.1 of Methylobacter sp. Taxonomy (GTDB): domain Bacteria; phylum Pseudomonadota; class Gammaproteobacteria; order Methylococcales; family Methylomonadaceae; genus Methylobacter_A. The sequence goes on from JBCKWP010000013.1 coordinate 18,866, forward strand.
TGGGTGATGTGGTAAAGCTTACCGTGCAGGAAGTTAGGCTTGACCATCGAGCGAATTGCCACTTTATCTTGTAGCCATTGTGAACACTGCTTGGCAATGGCTTTTTGATGGATAAACTGTTCAGTTGCAATGACCAGATTATCATCTTCAATTTTAAACGCTCTGGTATTGGTGTTATCAGGGTCTATGGATTTGATAAAGGTGGGTTCGCCAAATAGAAAGCGCAATTCGTCGATATTATCCAGATTTTCTTTTAAATGCTGATAGGCAAATAGGGTGAAATAGGCCGAAACGATGGATACATTGGAGTGGGCAGTTAAGTGTTCTTTTAAAAATTCGCCCACTGAGCCGTGCATGTGATTATCGCGTATTGAAGAATAAGTCATGATTTATTTTGTGGTATAACCGAAAAATTCAGTATAGCAAAACTGGGTAATGCCTTCCTCTTATCAAAGGCAGTACGCCGGTTAGCGTTGCGTTATCTTAATTCGTAACTACTCAGCCTAAGATGGAAAGTAGGAGTCCAACGGCTTTAGCTGTTGGCTGAGCGGTGTATAAAACAGCTAAAGCCGTTTTACTCCAGCTTTTCACTTACATTTCGCTGAATAGTTACCCTTTATTTAGTTAGGGTGAGTAGTTGTCTCACTTTAACACCACAAAGAAGCCTTCCTGGCCTCGCTGGATGTTAATCAGCAAGGCGCCGTTCGGGTCAATCACCTGTTTTAACTCCTCAAGATTGCGGACGCGGTAGCGGTTTGCCGACACGATCACGTCGCCGGGACGTAAGCCCGCGCGCCAAGCATTGGACGTGGTGTCAATTTTTTCAATTAACACGCCTTCGACCTTATTTTTCAGCGGCGCGCTTAATAGCGCACCTTGCAAGGCTCTATGCATCTGGCCTCCTGCCAGTTGCGGCAGTTCCTGCTTGCCGATCGTTGCGACAACTTGTTTTTTCTCGTTGTCGCGGAAATATTCCAACTCAACTTTATCGCCAATTTGCATCAGGCCGACGATGTTGCGTATATCATGGCTGTTTTTAATGGGACGACCATTAGCTGCAACGATGATGTCGCCCGGCTCCAGCCCGGCTTTTGCGGCGGGCGAATTGTTCTCGATCCGGCTGATGGCGGCGCCGTGTTTGTTTTTCAGGTTAAACGCCTTGACCAATTCAGGCGTCAGGTCTTGCGTGATTACGCCGAGCAAGCCGCGCCGGACTTCGCCGTGCTTGACCAGCGACTCCTTAATGGTCATGACCATATTGGAGGGAATCGCAAAACCGATGCCGACATTACCGCCGTTGGGGGCGAGGATCGCCGTGTTCATCCCGACCAATTCACCGCGTAGGTTAACCAATGCACCGCCTGAATTGCCGGGGTTGATCGATGCGTCGGTTTGGATGAAATCCTCATAGCCTTCTATGCCCAGGCCGGAACGACCCAGGGCGCTGACGATGCCGGAGGTTACGGTCTGGCCCAAGCCAAACGGATTGCCGATAGCGACCACAAAGTCGCCGACGCGCAGTTGGCTGGAATCGGCAATCGGCAACATGGTCAGGTTTTCGGCGGGTATTTGGATGATGGCGACATCCGCCTCAGGGTCGGTGCCGATTAATTTAGCGGAAAGCTGGCGGCCGTCATTTAAGGTCACCATGATCTTGTCGGCTTTATCGATCACATGGTTATTGGTCAGAATCAAACCTTGCTTGCTGTCGATAATGACGCCGGAACCGAGGCTGTTTTTTTGCTGTTGCCGCTGTTGGATGGGCACGTTAAAAAATTGCCGGAAGTACGGATCCTGCATCAACGGGTTTTCGCTGACCAGAATATTGGTCGAGGTCGAAATATTGACCACTGCAGGCATGCTACGCTCAAGCATCGGAGCCAGAGACGGCAATGCCTGACCTTCTACGTAGGTCGGCAAGCCTGCCAGTGCGGCGGAAGATATGCAAACGTAAACGGGTAACAGCGTTGTCAATAGCCGTTTTTTTACTAATTGAGTAGTCATCATGGTTTTCCGGTGTTTGTTAGGCATGAGTAATTATCCCAATAGGGATGTTTCCTTATTGGTAATATATGTATTAAAAATGTTTAATACAAGGTGTGTTAAAGTCGATTCTTTAAACAATCAACACTGAGTTATCTTGCTTAGAATATTCAAATGGCCGTAGGTGTCAATTCTGAAGATGGGCTTATAAATAGGACAACAGTTACATGGTTATTGACGAGACTGAGGGCGATCCAGATGACTGGATGACAGCGTTATTGAGAGCGCCTATTTTTCAGCGCCTTCCTCCCGCTAATTTGCAGAAAATCTTAATGGGTTTGGAAGTCGTTCATTTTAAACAGGGCGAAACCATACTCGAGCAGGGTGGCACGGGGGATTATTATTATTTGATTAAAAACGGGCAATGCGTGTTGACCCGTAAGCCGTCACCCAACGCTAAAGAGATTAAATTGGCTCAACTGGCAAATGGCGACACATTCGGCGAGGACTCACTGCTTTCCGGAGCGCCAAGAAACGTAACTATTACGGCACTGACTGATATTGCATTATTGCGTTTGGACAAAAAACAATTTATCGCCTTAATAAAAGAGCCCTCGTTAAGGTTTGTTGATTATGCAGGGATGCAGGAGGCGGTAAAACAGGGCGCGGTTTTGTTGGATGTTCGTTCGCAAGATGAATATGCAAGCCAGCACCTTGACGGTAGTGTCAATGCGCCTTTTTTCTCTTTAAGGATGCAGCTTAAAGCCTTAAACCATGAAAAGCCCGTCGTTGTGGTTTGTCGGGATGGTAAGATCAGCGAAGCGGCCGCATTTTTATTGCTTAGGCATAAGATTGAAGCGATGATTTTGAGGGGGGGTATGGAGAGCCTGATGCCAAAGCCGGATGTTGCGACTAAAGCCTCTGCTGTCGCTGATGTGCGGCCTGAAAGTCGTCATCAGGGAGTTGCGCAAATACAGTCTGTCGATAATTTGGCGGGTGCTGCTGTCGGCAACTTGGAAGATCAAATAAGGGCTCTCAAATTGGAAAATGAAGCGCTCAAAAATATCAACCAAGAGCTTAATGATAAGTGCATACGAGTGGAATTTGACAAGCAACAGGCAGAAAAGCAATGTCGAATACTGCACAAGCAGATAGAGAAGTTAACTCAGGTGCTGGATAAGCTAAAAGAAGGGTGAAGCCGGGTGGGTCGGGCTTGCCCCGTAAAGTGCGGAAGGGATGTAGGAGCAGCGTAGCGGCACTCCGAACGCGACGTCTAGCTGTAGATGTCGGATTATGATACGCCCGGTTTGTGCTCGTGGAGCACAAACCGGAAAAGCTTATAAAATCAAATGATTATTTGATTTTGGCTTCTTTATAAATAACGTATTTACGAACAACAGGATCAAATTTTTTGATCTCCATTTTTTCGGGCATGGTTCGTTTATTTTTAGTGGTTGTATAAAAGTGCCCGGTGCCTTCGGTCGAAACTAATTTAATTTTATCGCGCATTTTTTTATCCTCTTAAGATTTGTTGCCGGATTTACGCAAATCGGCAAGAACAGCATCAATGCCTTTCTTGTCAATGATACGCATGGCTTTGGTGGAAACCCTGAGGCGAACCCAGCGGTTTTCGCTCTCTACCCAGAATCTGTGGTGTTGCAAATTTGGACAAAAGCGTCTTTTTGTTCTGTTGTTAGCGTGTGAAACGTTGTTACCTGTAACTGGGCGTTTGCCTGTTACTTGACATACTCTGGACATGATTAACCCCTAATGCGTGTCTAAATTCAAAAGTTAGCCGAGCTTTATACCAAAAAATCTTTTCAAGGTAAATAACAATCTATAAGATGGATCAGATAAAAGGTTCAAGGCGAAAGGTTAAAGGTGCAAATTTTTAGCCTTGTGCCTTTAACCTTGCACCTTTCGCCTAAAATACTTATCAGGAAAAAATAATGCCCATTAAGCTCGGCATGGTCATGGACTCCATTGACCATATCAACATAAAGAAAGACACCAGTTTTGCGATGTTACTTGAAGCCCAGGCCAGAGGCTGGGAGCTGCATTATATGGAACTCAATGACTTGTTTCTGAGAAACGGCAGAGCCTATGCCAGGACGAGGACGATTAAGGTTCAGCGGGATGAGAAAAACTGGCACGAGTTTACCGCAGAACAGGACATCCCCCTGGATCAGCTCGATGTGATTATGATGCGCAAGGATCCGCCTTTCGACCAGGAATATATTTATGCCACCTACTTGCTGGAACGAGCGGAAAGTATGGGCGTTTATGTGGTCAATAAACCGCAGTCGTTGCGGGATGCCAATGAAAAGCTTTTTACTGCATGGTTTCCGCAATGTTGCGCGGAAACGCTGGTGGCCAGGGAGTCTGCCAGAATCAGGAGTTTTTTGCTGGAGCAGGGCGAAATTATTCTAAAACCGCTGGACGGCATGGGCGGCACGTCTATATTTCATGTGCGCCAGGACGATCCTAATCTTAGCGTGATTTTGGAAACTATGACCCAATACAACAGTCGCTATGTGATGGCGCAAAAGTATCTGCCGCAAATTGTCGACGGCGATAAGCGTATATTGCTGGTCAACGGCGAGGTCATACCGTATGCTCTGGCGCGCATCCCCGCCCAAGGTGAAACTCGAGGTAATTTGGCGGCGGGCGGACGGGCGGAAGGCCGGGAATTAACCGAGCGGGATCGCTGGATTGCCGAACAGGTAGGGCCTATATTACGGGAAAAAGGTCTGGTTTTTGTCGGCATTGATGTGATCGGCGATACGTTGACCGAAATTAATGTGACTAGCCCTACTTGCGTTCAGGAACTGGATCGCCAGTTTGGACTGAATATTTGCGGCCAACTGATGGATCATATTGAAATCACCCTGGCCGCACCTGCTCCCGGCAGGTTTATCTCCAAGGAGGGTGTGTATGCCGGAATCCTGCCGGGAGCAGGATCCGGTGGCGGCCTACACACCCTCCGTGGCGATAAATGAGCACGCATCAGGTACTGTTTGATCCGCCAGCGCCGCTGTCCAATAACGATACGTTATTGATTGCCTTATTTATTGCGGCCGTCATTCATGTTGTTATCGGACTGGGGATTAATTTCACCGCACCGCAGCCTGAGCAAGTCAGTCGGTCTATCGATATTACGCTGGTCAATATGCCGACCCCCAAAGTGCCTAAAAAGGCGGAATTTTTGGCTCAGGAAAATCAGCTTGGCGCGGGCGAACAAAGCAAACCGTCGGAACCGCCGCAGCAACAATTGAATAGCCAAACTAAGCAGGTAAAAAAGAGCGCGCCCGAGCCTATCAAGCACACAGCGCCGAAAAAACTGATTACCCAGAAAAAAGCGGAGAAAAAGGTTGTTGTCGCAAGCAAACCCGATACCAGGCAGCATACTGAAATACACACACAATTGTCGGCGGAGACGTTACAGCAACAAATTGCCCAATTGGGTGCCGAAATCAGGCTCAGCCAGCAAAGCGCCGATCAACCCAAGATAAAATTTGTTGATTCGGTCAGCGCCCATAAATACATTGCCGCTCAATACATCAAGGATTGGGAGGATAAAGTGGAGCGTATCGGCAATCTTAATTATCCTGAGGTGGCGGCCAAGAAGAATTTTTCTGGCACCTTAACCATGGATGTCGGCATTAAAGCGGATGGCAGCATTTACAGCATACGCATCAACCAGTCTTCGGGAAACCCGGCATTGGATGAGGCCGCTAAAAGAATTGTCCGGATGAGTGCGCCGTTTGCACCGATACCCTTAGACTTGCAGAAAGAACTGGATGTGCTGGTGATTACCCGGGTCTG
>JBCKWP010000014.1:0-24569 GCA_038922455.1 Methylobacter sp.
CTCAATAAAACGCTTAACATGCTCATCGCTCAGCGCCATCGCCTCTATTTCCTCTTTAGACGCATTGACCGACACCGTCATCTTACTGCGCAGCTTGCCGTTGACTTGTAGCACCCACTCCAAGGTGTCCTGCTCCAACGCCGTTGCATCAACCTCAGGCCATGAAGCGCTGACCACCGCTTGCTGATGCCCCAGATCCAGCCACAGTTGATGACAGATATGCGGCACGATCGGCGCTAACATCAACACGATGGCTTCCAACGCTTCCTGCCGGATCGCTTTGCCGTTATCGGAATCATCGACAAATTTGGACAGGGTATTGATCATCTCCATATTCGACGCAATAACGGTGTTGAAGGTATAGCGTCTACCGAAATCGTCGGTTGCTTTCTGGATAGCCAGATGCAGCTGGCGACGCACCGCCTGTTGCTCGCCGGTCAATGACAGCTTATCCAGCGGAGCTGTGGATCCTCCAGCCTCGCAATGCAGATAAGCCTGTTTCCAGAGCCGTTTCAGGAACCTGAACGCGCCATCCACACCACTGTCCGACCATTCCAGCGATTGCTCCGGCGGCGCTGCAAACATGATAAACAGGCGCACAGTATCGGCCCCGTATTGATCGATCAAACCTTGCGGATCGACGGTGTTACCCTTGGATTTGGACATTTTGCTGCCGTCTTTTAACACCATGCCTTGGGTCAGCAGCTTTTTAAACGGCTCATCGCAAACCAGCAAACCCTCATCGCGCAGCAATTTGGTGTAAAACCGCGCATACAGCAAATGCAAAATAGCATGTTCGATGCCGCCGATATAATGATCGACCGGCAGCCAATATTTAGCGCTCTCATCGATCATACTGTCCGGGTTGTTGCCTGCAAAACGCGCAAAATACCAGGACGATTCCATAAAGGTATCGAAGGTATCGGTTTCCCGGCGCGCCGCTTTACCGCAGGTTGGGCAAGTCGTATGGGAAAAAGTCGGATGAGCAACCAAAGGCGATTGCGAGCCGTCCAACACTACATCTCTAGGCAGTTCTACCGGCAAATCTTGCTCGGGAACCGGAACCGTACCGCAATCGTCGCAATAAATAACCGGAATCGGTGCACCCCAGTAGCGCTGACGGGACACACCCCAGTCACGCAATCTGAAATTGGTTTTGCGCTGGCCTTTATGGTCTTTTTCCAACGCTTCGGCAATGGCGACAAAAGCCTGCGCCGAGCTCAAACCGTCAAACGCGCCGGAATTTTTCAACACGCCTTTTGCGGTGTAAGCCTGCTCCGAGCAATCACCCCCACCGTCTTTGGCAAAAATCACTTGCTTGATCGTGATGCTGTACTTAAGTGCAAACTCAAAATCACGCTGATCATGGGCAGGAACCGACATCACCGCACCGGTGCCGTAACCCATCAACACAAAATTGGCGATCCACACTGGCACTTGTTCGCCGGTAATCGGATGCAGCGCTTTAATGCCGGAATCTATGCCGCGTTTTTCCATGGTTTCCATGGCCGCTTCCGAGGTTTCCATCATCTTGCAGTTATCGACAAATGCCCGAATCTCGGCATTGGTTTCCGCCGCTTTTAACGCCAACGGATGTTCTGCAGCCACGGCCAGATAAGTCACTCCCATCAAAGTGTCGGGACGCGTGGTGTAGATGCTCAAAGATTGATCCGAACCAGGCACAGGAAAACTCATCTCCACGCCTTCGGAACGGCCTATCCAATTGGCCTGCATGGTTTTGACCTGTTCCGGCCAGCCATCCAGCGTTTCCAGCGAGGCGAGCAATTCATCCGCATAAGCGGTGATTTTTAAAAACCACTGGGCGATTTCTTTGCGTTCGACTTGGGTGTCGCAACGCCAGCAGCAGCCGTTGATGACTTGTTCATTGGCAAGAACAGTCATGTCGTGCGGGCACCAGTTGACCGGTGCGGTTTTTTTATAAACCAGGCCTTTTTTCAGCAGCTTCAAGAAAAACCATTGCTCCCACTTATAATAATCCGGGTCGCAGGTGGCTAATTCGCGGCTCCAGTCATAGCCAAAACCCAGCCGTTTGAACTGGTCGCGCATAGTGTCGATGTTGCTGTAGGTCCAATCGGCAGGATGTACGCCGTGCTGCATCGCGGCATTTTCCGCAGGCAGACCGAACGCATCCCAGCCCATAGGCTGCATGACATTTTTGCCCAACATGCGCTGATAACGGCTGATGACGTCGCCAATGGTGTAGTTGCGGACATGGCCCATGTGTAACTTGCCGCTAGGGTAAGGAAACATCGACAAGCAATAATACTTTTCTTGTGTTGACGATTCCGACACATTCGCCGCGCCAGTTCCCGACTGGCTTGCGGCATACGCACCCTCCCTGGCGATAAACACGCCTGAAGCGTCCCAGGCGGCCTGTACTTCTTGCTCGATTGCCAACGGCTTATAATTTTCTTGCATCCTTCTCGTCTTTTACCAGTCAAAAGCGTTAGAATACCGTACAGTTGCTTAAATCTAAAGCGCCATTTTCAGGAGTTGAACCCTATGAATAAAAACAAACTTGTCTCCGCCTACCTCGATCTAATGAACCATCTCTATGAAACCATGGACGATACGTTGCATTCTTTTGCCGAAGCGCTGGAAATATCCAAAGAGAAAACCGCAAAAAACAGTGATTTGACCAGCGCTGAACTGGACAAGGTTTCTGAGTTTGTTAAACGCGACATTGAACATGCAGCGCACGGTTTGTCGACTGAGGAAGATAAAGACTCGCTGTCCGAGTGGTTTAAATTCGATATTGAGTTGATTGAAAACTTCGCTCTGGATGCTTTTTTAAGTCTTGCCGATAAAACCCGCCTGGAATTGGCAAAACTTGAACAGTTAGCCAAAGCGCACACCTATCACAGCGGCGACATTACCGTGCCGGGAACGTTTATCTGCGACGACTGCGGCAAGGAAATTGCTTTTAAAACGCCCAGTGAAATCCCTGAGTGTCCACAATGCCATGGCCTTACCTTTATCCGCATTTGATATTATCGGCCCAAGGCTTATAATGCGGCTTTCAACTATTTGATTTAACGGGGATAACATGCGCAGAGTCATTTTCAACCAGAAAGGCGGCGTCGGCAAATCTACTATTACCTGCAATTTGGCCGCCATCAGTGCTGTTGAAGGTAAGCGTACCTTAGTCATTGATCTCGACGTTCAAGGTAATTCAACACAATACCTGCTCGGCAATAAAATCAGCGAGAGCGATAAAACAATCGCCCACTTTTTTAAGGGTTGCCTGAGTCTGTCTTTGTTCGGCGGCGGCTCATCCGGTTCAGGCCTTGAAAGTTCGATACATGAAACCCCGTTCCCCAACCTGTTCGTACTCCCATCCCACCCCGAGCTTGAGCCGTTGCAGAGCCGTTTGGAATCGCGGATGAAAATCTTTAAATTAAGAGAAGCGCTGGAAAAACTTGAGGGTTTTGACGAAATCTACATGGATACACCGCCAATCCTGAACTTCTACAGCCAGTCTGCATTAATCGCAGCCGACAAATGTTTGATCCCTTTCGATTGCGACACCTTTGCCAGAGACGCTCTATATTCACTGATGCAGGTAATTGCGGAAGTTAAAGCCGATCATAACCAAGCTCTTGAGGTTGAAGGCATCATCGTCAACCAATATCAAAGACAAGCCAACCTGCCCCGTCAATTGGTCGAAGAACTGATTGCCGAAGGCCTACCAGTGCTAGCGGCAATGATCTCGCCATCGGTCAAGGTCAGGGAGTCGCACTCAGAATCGAAACCGCTGGTGCATTATGTCCCCAACCATAAGCTGACTGACGAATACCGTGCGTTACATGCGTTGCTTCATGGCAGTTAACGAGTAGGCTGGAATAAGCCTGTTGAAGCGCAAGCGAAAACAGGCGTTTCTGATCCGCATCAAGAAATACCTTGTTCCCACGCTGGAGCGTCACTGCCATTAAGTTAAGGAATAAATATTAATATTCATGTGGTTACGGTTATATTTTTGTGCTACAAATCATTCGTAGGTCGGGTTAGCGTCAGCGTAACCCGACGCAATCAGCAACAAATGTCGGGTTACGCTGACGCTAACCCGACCTACAAATTCGTAATTAATTGTTTTTATTGAATTAAATTCTTAACTTAATGGCAGTGACGCTCCAGCGTGGGAACGAATCCGTACCGCTCCAGCGGTGCTGAGTCGCAGAGCATCCCCGACGACAAATCACCCCACACAATCACACCACATCCCTTACCATGAACAGCGTTTCCCTCCGCATTCTTAAACCCTGGCTATTGCCCATCCTGTCCGGCGTCCTGATCGGCACCAGTTACATCCCCTTCCCGCCCTGGGCCTCTTTGTTCTGTTTCGTACCGCTGTGGATGTTCTGGAACCGGCAAACCAGCTTGAAGGGTGTTTTCCTGGGCGGCATGGTCACCTCGTTCGTGTTCACGCTGATCGGCTTTAACTGGGTCACTTACCTGCTGCATGAATTTGCCCACTTGGACTGGCCTGTAGCCGCCATCGGCATGGTGGTTTACGGTTTGATCGCCCACTTGTTCGTGCCGTTGGCCGGTGTGCTGTGGTTTTGGGGAAGGCAAAAATTCCAATGGTCTAATCGGCTTTCGCTAGGCCTGATGGCGCTGATCACCACGCTATGCGAAGCCTACTCGCTAACCCTGTTCGACTGGAACTTCGGTTATTCCTGGTATGGTTCGAACATCCCCGTTTACCAGTGGGCGGAAATAATCGGCTTTAGCGGACTGAGCGCCGCCACATTATTGTGCAACCTGCCGCTTTATATCGCCTGGGAGCAACGCAAACACAACACCGGAAAAATCATCCTGGCTGCTGTCGTCACCGGTTTCATGCTGCTCAATATCGGCGGCTTATGGCTTAAAAGTAGATTGCCGCAACCGGATGCCTCGTTTAAAACCCTGATGATTCAGGCCACTATCGAAAACTCGGAAAAAATGGCCGCCGAATTGGGCAAAGGCTACGGCAAAGAAATATTCAAACGCTACACCGCGCTGACCGATACCGCGCTCAAAGCCCATCAAGACGCAAAAATCGACTTCGCCCTATGGCCTGAAACCGCATTTCCGGCATTGCTGGGTGAGCAATTCAAAACCAACGACTACCCCGTGGCTCTAGCCGAGTTTCTCCACGACCGGCAACTACCGCTGATTACCGGCGCATACAGCATCGATGAACCGTCCCAGCTGATCACCAATTCCCTATTTGTGTTGAACAAGGATGGCGAGATCGTGCCGCCGCATTACAGTAAATCGATCTTGCTGGCTTTCGGCGAATACATCCCCGGCGAACAACTGTTCCCCGAAATTCGCAACTGGCTACCGCCCACCGGCCACTTTGCCAGAGGCCACGGCCCGACAGAATTACTGCATTGGAACGGCTATAAAATGGGCGCGCAAATCTGCTACGAAAGCCTGTTCCCAGGATTTACGCGCTCGCTGTCCGAACTCGGCGCACAGTTCATCGTCAACGTCACCAACGACTCCTGGTACGGCGCATGGCAGGAACCCTACCAGCACATGTATATGACCCTGGCTCGCGGCGTAGAATTTCGCCGCCCGGTATTGCGCGTCACCAACACCGGCATATCCACAGTATCGTTGGCATCGGGACAAATCCTGGAGCGCTCGCCGATCCATCAGGCTTGGGCAGGCTTATACGAAGTACCTTACCTGAAAAACCCGCCCGCCACTTTTTACCAAAAGGGGTTCTGGCTGGTACCGGGTTTATTGTGGGGGACGTTGGTTTTGTTGTTGGGGATTGGGGTTGTAAAACGTAACAGTACGAAGGATTAGCCGGGTAGGTTGGGCATGCTGTTTATGCCCAACATTTCCATGCATCCAATAAATAGCATATTTCAAATTTACCCATCACCGAATACAAAAATGTTGGGCAACAAAAAGCTGTTGCCCAACCTACTGGGCTAACGCAAAATATTTCGAACGGGGCAGCATGCCCCGTCCGGCTATGAATGATTAATAAAGAAACTATTCCCATCAATCTTTTTGGCCTGTTTTTTCGCTTCGGAGGCTAAATCGGCTATATCGACATGAGATTGGCACTGGCCGGTTGAAACCGAGTCTACCAAACCTACCGACAGGCTAATCAGAGGATAAAAACACTTTTCTCCCACCCTATTTTCAGTATGAATGCCGCCTGCTTTTATATCTTTATCGTTGTAGTAAGTCGGAACGGTGTTTTCAAATGACTCCAGAATGTCTTCACAGCGCTTTAACCAGTCCTGTCCCGTAAAAATGACGATAAAATCATCGCCGCCGATATGACCAACTCGACCGCTTTCTGCTGGAATGTATTGCGTCAGCGTATTAGCAACCGCTTTAATAATATCGTCGCCGGCACTGTAGCCGTAAACGTCATTAAAAGGCTTGAAGTGATCAAGATCGAAATAGCCGAAACTGAACGGTATTTTGGCCGCCAGTAATTGATCAATCTGTTCGTTGATGGGTACGCTACCCGGCAATAGGGTAAGCGGATTAGCGTATTTGGCATTATGGATTTGCTGACGGGTGATTTCTTCGAGCAATTTCAGTATCGTTCCTATCCCTGCATATTCCCCGTCATTAGTAATAATAAAAGCCTGATCGTTACGCATGGTCGAGGTCAGTTGTTTACTGACGGATTCAATAGGCGTGTTTTGATCAAAACTTAACGGCACATTGTCTATAAACGATTTTATGGGTTTTTTGCCATACAATTCTATGCCATAGCGATTGGAAAACAGTTTGAATAGAAAATGGTCACGAAAAATAATGCCTGACGCCACATTGTCATCAACCAAAGGCAAAATGGTTAAATCACTGTCGCCATGAAATAAACTCATCACTTCACTGATGGCGGTTTCTGCCGAAACCGGCATTATAAATTGAGCGATATGGGTGGCTTTGGTGGCTTTAAATTGATTGGGTTGGGTGCTGTCAATAAATAGCCACTCATCGACTTTTTCTAAAGGAATAGCCGAGGGTCTGGCAAAATAATAGCCCTGCGCATGGGTAATACCGAGTTGTTCCACGACCTTATATTCCTCTTCCGTTTCGATGCCTTCAGCGATAACGTTGCAATTGAGCGAGCTGGCAATATTTTGAATGGATCGGACAAAATTAAGTTTGATCGGGTCGTTATTGATGCCTTGAATAAAGTGCATGTCTATTTTTACATATTCAGGCTGTAACTCCGACCAGAGCCTTAATCCTGAATAACCTGCACCCAGATCGTCGATGGCTATTTCAAAGCCCATCTTTCGGTAGTGGGCAACCGCTTCACGCATTAAATGAAAATCATCAGTCGGCTGATGTTCTGTTAGTTCAATAACCACAAATCGAGGGTCGACGCCAAATTGATCCAGTAGCTTAAGCGTTTCGCCTTTTTTGAAGTCCGGTTGCAGCAGCACGGAAGGACTTACGTTAACAAACAACTTCTCTTTGATATTTAAATCGGCGTAGCGTTTTATAGTGAGTTCACGACAGATGTATTCGAGTTTTGTGCTTAAATCGAAGCGCTCAGCCGTATCGAACAGGTTAAACGGACTGTGTAATGGACTATCGGAAGGGCCGCGGATTAAAGCTTCATAGCCTATGATTTTCTTTTGAGATAAAGAAACAATAGGCTGAAAATGGGGCGTTAATAACTTGCTATTTAGAATTTTGGTGAGTTCTTTTTGTAGGTTTGACATGTAACAAGCGGCCTTTAATATTAAATTTCGCTAATAATATGACAGGTTTATTACAGGGCTGTGACAATCAGAAAACTATCGGTTTTGACTGTCAAAATTGCTTGCTACCCGGTAAGTGTCCATTCATGCCACCTGTTCAACCCAGGATCAAAATGCCATCCTTATGATTTTTTGAGGAGACAGTCAGAAAAAACGGGGTCAAGTCTTGCGTTGTGAATTTCTCAGGACGGCACAGCCGACACATCTCCACGGTAAAAAGCGGTAGGGTAAAAAGGGGGCAGGTTACTTTTAAGTAATGATTCAAAAGTTGATTAACAATCTGTAGGAGCGGCTTTAGCCGCGATAATCGCGGCTAAAGCCGCTCCTACATCAGCGCGTAGGATGGGTAGAGCAACACGAAACCCATCGCATAGGCGATTGATCATGATGGGTTTCGTCTGACGCCTCTACCCATCCTACCCAGCTACAAAATTACAGATAAATAACTTCCGGATTGCCTTCAGACTCAACCAGTTCGCCTATAGTCCGATAGGTTGGACATGCTGTTTATGCCCAACTTTTCCATGCAGCCAATAAACAGCGTGTTTCGAATCTACCCACCGGTAGCGACACTATTACCCCCGCACCCGCCCATAAGACCAATACGCCGCACAAGCCCCTTCCGACGACACCATACACGACCCCATCGGATTCTCAGGCGTACACACCGTACCCAGCAATTTGCAATCTTTGGGCTTAAGCGCGCCGCGCAGAATAGCCGGGCATTCACAGCCTTTAACGTCGCTTGCCTGAATTTCCGGCATATTAAAACGTTGCTCGGCGTCGAAATCGGCATAACTGGCTTTGAGTTTTAACGCGCTATCAGGGATCAACCCCAAGCCTCTCCATTCAAATTGCGGCCGCAACTCGAACACATCCTGCATCAAGGCCTGTGCTTTCAAATTACCTTGCCGGGTGACGGCGCGGCTGTATTCGTTTTCCACTTCATGGCGGCCTTCGTTGAGTTGGCGGATCAACATCAGCGCCGACTGCATCACGTCCAGCGGTTCGAATCCGGCGATGACGATCGGCTTGGCATAGCGTTCGGCGAATATCTCATAAGGCTGGCTGCCGATCACGGTGCTGACGTGTGACGGGCCGAGGAAAGCGTCGATAGCGACCGGTTGCGGCGCATCCAGTATCGCTTGCATCGCAGAGGGAGTCAGTACATGGTTGCAGAACACCGAAAAATTAGTCAGTCCCTCGGCCTGCGCCTGCTGAATAGCGACGGCGGTCGGCGGCGTGGTGGTTTCAAAGCCGATGGCAAAAAACACCACCTGTTTTTCGGGGTTTTCGCGGGCTATTTTCAACGCGTCCTGCGTCGAATAAATCATCCGAATGTCGCCGCCGTCGGCCTTGGCTTTCAGCAAGCTGTTGCGGCCGGTGGCCGGAACCCGCATTAAATCGGCATAGGTACAGAGAATCACTTCCTGCCGTCCGGCCAGTTGTATCGCATTGTCGATGCGACCGGTCGGCAGTACGCAAACAGGACAGCCGGGGCCGTGGATGAATTCGACATTCTCCGGCATCAGATCCTGGACGCCGTAGCGGAAAATGGCATGGGTATGTCCGCCGCAAAATTCCATCAGCCGGTAATGTCGGTCGGGATCGACGGTTTGCGCTATCGCCTTGGACAGCTGTCGGGCGAGGTCTTGCTGTCTGAATTCACTGATATATTTCATGCGTCCGACAGTAATCCGGCTTCGGCGAACAAAGCCAGGGTTTTTAACGCTTCATCTTCGTCGAGTTTATTAAGCGCATAACCGACATGCACCAGGACATAATCGCCGATGGCGATATCATCGACCAGGGCTAGCGATACTTCGACTTTGACATTGCCGACTGATGCAGTCGCCATGTTGGTGGCAAGATCGAGGGCGACAATTTGGGCAGGCAGGGCTAGGCACATAAGTTTCGATTTCCGTGCAAACCCAAAAGGTACGCGATGCGTACCCTACGTTGAGTTTCAAATGGATTGTAGTGTGTGCGGTGCGCACTGTTCTTTGGCAAAGACTTACGCATACTCAATCCGCTGCACTTCCAATTCGGCCTTCAGCCAGCGCAACCAGCTGTCCATGCCCTCCCCTGTTTTAGCCGACAATGACAAAATCTTGATGCGCGGATTAACTTGTTTTGCATACTGTAGGCATTGCTCAACGTCGAAATCCAAATACGGCAACAGGTCGGTCTTGTTCAAAATCATCAAGTCGGCGGCATGGAACATATCGGGGTATTTAAGCGGCTTATCCTCGCCTTCGGTGACCGACAAAATCACCACTTTGTGCGCCTCGCCCAGGTCGAACGACGCAGGACACACAAGATTGCCGACGTTTTCAATGAACAGCAGGCTATGATTAAGCGGTTGTAGGGTTTCCAGCGCATGGCCGACCCGGTGCGCATCGAGATGGCAACCTTTGCCGGTATTGATTTGCAGCGCCGGTACGCCGGTGGCACGGATACGCTCGGCGTCGCGGGCGGTTTGCTGGTCGCCTTCGATCACCATAATATCAAGCTCATTTTTCAACAAGACAATGGTTTCGGTCAACAACGTAGTCTTGCCTGAACCGGGACTGGAAACCAAATTTAACGCCAGTATGCCGCGCTCGCCGAAATAACGACGGTTTTCGGCGGCATAACGATTATTTTTCGCCAGAATATCCTGTTCGATTTGCACCATTCGCGTTTGGCTTAAGCCCGGCGCGTGAGTATGCGCTGCTTCATGTTCATGTTCATGGTCGTGATGGTGGTGGTCATCAGAATGTTCATGGTCGTGATCATGCGAGTGGGAATGGCCCTCGCCGCAGCCGCATACGCCGCACATTATTCAACCTCCAGTTCTTTGATACGCATTTGATCTCCGCTGTTGACTTGTAATTGATGGCTGCCGCAGTGCGGACATAGATCGTATCGCTGCTCCACGAACACATCGCGGTTGCATGATGAACACCAGGCTTGGCCCGGTATTTCGATTATTTCAAGAAGGGCATGGTCGGCCAGTGAACCTTGCACGACCATATCAAAGCTGAAACGTAACGCCTCAATCTCGACACCGGCCAATGCGCCTATTTCCAGCCAAACCGTTTTGACTTTGCGGTATTGCTGGACGTCCGCCTGCTGTTCTAATACCTGTAAAATGTTTTCACAAAGCGACAGCTCATGCATGGCTATCCCTGCCATGCACCCTTCGGGTAAATGCAAATCCGCTCCCGGCGGATTTGTCATGCATCGCCATCCCTGCCATGCACCCTTTGGCTAGTGAAAATTTGTTCCAGACAGATTTGTCATGCATGAGTTTTTCCCGTTCCGACTGTAGCGCTAAGTTTAACGTGTAATGTGTGTAAGGGTCTACCGCGTTGTAAATGCTGGGCGTGACGGTTACTGTTCTCGGCAGTCAGCAGGCTGCGTTGGCTTGTAAACAGGGTTTGATAATCGATTGCGCCGAGCCGGTAACGATCCAAGGAAAGCTGGTAGGCTAATTTTGCCATAGCCACCGCATCCGATAAAGCCTGGAAACGGCGAGTCGAATTAATACGGATAGCCGCCGCATCCTCAACTTCTTTAAACGCCGTCAAAATCGTTCCTGATTAGCAAGATGCTTCAGCTAAAATTAAAGGCTCTGTACTCGGGCCGTAACTGGGTTGCGGCTATCTTGTGGGGGCGGCTTTAGCCGCCCTGTGGCGACTAAAGTAGCCTCCACATCTAGTCATTCGTCAGCATATCAAATATTTGGCTGAAGCATCTTGCTAATCAGGAAATCGTTTTCCGATAGGTTTCTACCAGCTCGGCGTTGCGTGCTTGGGCATTCTCCATCCCGCCTTCCAAACGCCCACCCTGAAGCAAAAGTTGCGTCACATTAGCAGCCAACGCCAGCGCTACCCCGGCTGGTTGCGGCGATGCCAGAAGGGTATTCAGGTTCAATTGCAGCGTCGGGTAAAAAGCGGCCTTGGCTACGCCGATGTCGGCGTTGGCGGCAATCAACTCCATCTCAGCTTGCCGGACATCAGGCCGACGTTCCAACAAGGACGCTCGTTGTAGGGCGTTAATAGCAGGAAGCTGAATGTCGGAAAAATGCTCAACATGGTAAGACTTTTGTAAAGGCGGATGACCCAGCAAAATCGACAATGCATTGTCGGCCAGCGTGTATTGCTGAACCAGTAAATCCAAATTGGCGCGCGCCGTTGCCAACTCTGTTTTTTGTTGCGCCACATCTAATTCCGACACTGCACCAGCCTGAAAACGGGCTTCGACAATCACCAACACATTGCCGACATTGCCCCAAAAATAGGCCGCAATGCGTTTACGCTCAGCCAATGCCAACAGATTGAAATAAGCCTGACTGACATTAGACATCACCACCCATTGCAGAGCATCACGGGTAAAAACCTGACTTAGCAAACGTGCCGAACTCAATCATTTGATCACCGAATCGCTGCTTTACAATAACGATTTGGCTGCGGCTAGACAGCGTGTCGAGCAAGCCAGGGCGCAAGCCAAAATTGCCGGTGCCAATCTTTGGCCGTCGGTTGGCTTGTAGGGCGATGTCACCGATACCCGCAACAACTTAACCGACACCTAAAAAGAAACCGGGCAGTTTACCGTTGCCTACGAAGTCGATTTATGGGGTGCTAACCGCTCCCGCCGCAATGCCGGTTCGGCACGTTTGCTAAGTCAGGTTTTTACCCGTGATGCTCTGCAATGGGTGGTGATGTCTAATGTCAGTCAGGCTTATTTCAATCTGTTGGCATTGGCTGAGCGTAAACGCATTGCGGCCTATTTTTGGGGCAATGTCGGCAATGTGTTGGTGATTGTCGAAGCCCGTTTTCAGGCTGGTGCAGTGTCGGAATTAGATGTGGCGCAACAAAAAACAGAGTTGGCAACGGCGCGCGCCAATTTGGATTTACTGGTTCAGCAATACACGCTGGCCGACAATGCATTGTCGATTTTGCTGGGTCATCCGCCTTTACAAAAGTCTTACCATGTTGAGCATTTTTCCGACATTCAGCTTCCTGCTATTAACGCCCTACAACGAGCGTCCTTGTTGGAACGTCGGCCTGATGTCCGGCAAGCTGAGATGGAGTTGATTGCCGCCAACGCCGACATCGGCGTAGCCAAGGCCGCTTTTTACCCGACGCTGCAATTGAACCTGAATACCCTTCTGGCATCGCCGCAACCAGCCGGGGTAGCGCTGGCGTTGGCTGCTAATGTGACGCAACTTTTGCTTCAGGGTGGGCGTTTGGAAGGCGGGATGGAGAATGCCCAAGCACGCAACGCCGAGCTGGTAGAAACCTATCGGAAAACGATTTCCTGATTAGCAAGATGCTTCAGCCAAATATTTGATATGCTGACGAATGACTAGATGTGGAGGCTACTTTAGTCGCCACAGGGCGGCTAAAGCCGCCCCCACAAGATAGCCGCAACCCAGTTACGGCCCGAGTACAGAGCCTTTAATTTTAGCTGAAGCATCTTGCTAATCAGGAACGATTTTGACGGCGTTTAAAGAAGTTGAGGATGCGGCGGCTATCCGTATTAATTCGACTCGCCGTTTCCAGGCTTTATCGGATGCGGTGGCTATGGCAAAATTAGCCTACCAGCTTTCCTTGGATCGTTACCGGCTCGGCGCAATCGATTATCAAACCCTGTTTACAAGCCAACGCAGCCTGCTGACTGCCGAGAACAGTAACCGTCACGCCCAGCATTTACAACGCGGTAGACCCTTACACACATTACACGTTAAACTTAGCGCTACAGTCGGAACGGGAAAAACTCATGCATGACAAATCTGTCTGGAACAAATTTTCACTAGCCAAAGGGTGCATGGCAGGGATGGCGATGCATGACAAATCCGCCGGGAGCGGATTTGCATTTACCCGAAGGGTGCATGGCAGGGATAGCCATGCATGAGCTGTCGCTTTGTGAAAACATTTTACAGGTATTAGAACAGCAGGCGGACGTCCAGCAATACCGCAAAGTCAAAACGGTTTGGCTGGAAATAGGCGCATTGGCCGGTGTCGAGATTGAGGCGTTACGTTTCAGCTTTGATATGGTCGTGCAAGGTTCACTGGCCGACCATGCCCTTCTTGAAATAATCGAAATACCGGGCCAAGCCTGGTGTTCATCATGCAACCGCGATGTGTTCGTGGAGCAGCGATACGATCTATGTCCGCACTGCGGCAGCCATCAATTACAAGTCAACAGCGGAGATCAAATGCGTATCAAAGAACTGGAGGTTGAATAATGTGCGGCGTATGCGGCTGCGGCGAGGGCCATTCCCACTCGCATGATCACGACCATGAACATTCTGATGACCACCACCATCACGACCATGAACATGAACATGAAGCAGCGCATACTCACGCGCCGGGCTTAAGCCAAACGCGAATGGTGCAAATCGAACAGGATATTCTGGCGAAAAATAATCGTTATGCCGCCGAAAACCGTCGTTATTTCGGCGAGCGCGGCATACTGGCGTTAAATTTGGTTTCCAGTCCCGGTTCAGGCAAGACTACGTTGTTGACCGAAACCATTGTCTTGTTGAAAAATGAGCTTGATATTATGGTGATCGAAGGCGACCAGCAAACCGCCCGCGACGCCGAGCGTATCCGTGCCACCGGCGTACCGGCGCTGCAAATCAATACCGGCAAAGGTTGCCATCTCGATGCGCACCGGGTCGGCCATGCGCTGGAAACCCTACAACCGCTTAATCATAGCCTGCTGTTCATTGAAAACGTCGGCAATCTTGTGTGTCCTGCGTCGTTCGACCTGGGCGAGGCGCACAAAGTGGTGATTTTGTCGGTCACCGAAGGCGAGGATAAGCCGCTTAAATACCCCGATATGTTCCATGCCGCCGACTTGATGATTTTGAACAAGACCGACCTGTTGCCGTATTTGGATTTCGACGTTGAGCAATGCCTACAGTATGCAAAACAAGTTAATCCGCGCATCAAGATTTTGTCATTGTCGGCTAAAACAGGGGAGGGCATGGACAGCTGGTTGCGCTGGCTGAAGGCCGAATTGGAAGTGCAGCGGATTGAGTATGCGTAAGTCTTTGCCAAAGAACAGTGCGCACCGCACACACTACAATCCATTTGAAACTCAACGTAGGGTACGCATCGCGTACCTTTTGGGTTTGCACGGAAATCGAAACTTATGTGCCTAGCCCTGCCTGCCCAAATTGTCGCCCTCGATCTTGCCACCAACATGGCGACTGCATCAGTCGGCAATGTCAAAGTCGAAGTATCGCTAGCCCTGGTCGATGATATCGCCATCGGCGATTATGTCCTGGTGCATGTCGGTTATGCGCTTAATAAACTCGACGAAGATGAAGCGTTAAAAACCCTGGCTTTGTTCGCCGAAGCCGGATTACTGTCGGACGCATGAAATATATCAGTGAATTCAGACAGCAAGACCTCGCCCGACAGCTGTCCAAGGCGATAGCGCAAACCGTCGATCCCGACCGACATTACCGGCTGATGGAATTTTGCGGCGGACATACCCATGCCATTTTCCGCTACGGCGTCCAGGATCTGATGCCGGAGAATGTCGAATTCATCCACGGCCCCGGCTGTCCTGTTTGCGTACTGCCGACCGGTCGCATCGACAATGCGATACAACTGGCCGGACGGCAGGAAGTGATTCTCTGTACCTATGCCGATTTAATGCGGGTTCCGGCCACCGGCCGCAACAGCTTGCTGAAAGCCAAGGCCGACGGCGGCGACATTCGGATGATTTATTCGACGCAGGACGCGTTGAAAATAGCCCGCGAAAACCCCGAAAAACAGGTGGTGTTTTTTGCCATCGGCTTTGAAACCACCACGCCGCCGACCGCCGTCGCTATTCAGCAGGCGCAGGCCGAGGGACTGACTAATTTTTCGGTGTTCTGCAACCATGTACTGACTCCCTCTGCGATGCAAGCGATACTGGATGCGCCGCAACCGGTCGCTATCGACGCTTTCCTCGGCCCGTCACACGTCAGCACCGTGATCGGCAGCCAGCCTTATGAGATATTCGCCGAACGCTATGCCAAGCCGATCGTCATCGCCGGATTCGAACCGCTGGACGTGATGCAGTCGGCGCTGATGTTGATCCGCCAACTCAACGAAGGCCGCCATGAAGTGGAAAACGAATACAGCCGCGCCGTCACCCGGCAAGGTAATTTGAAAGCACAGGCCTTGATGCAGGATGTGTTCGAGTTGCGGCCGCAATTTGAATGGAGAGGCTTGGGGTTGATCCCTGATAGCGCGTTAAAACTCAAAGCCAGTTATGCCGATTTCGACGCCGAGCAACGTTTTAATATGCCGGAAATTCAGGCAAGCGACGTTAAAGGCTGTGAATGCCCGGCTATTCTGCGCGGCGCGCTTAAGCCCAAAGATTGCAAATTGCTGGGTACGGTGTGTACGCCTGAGAATCCGATGGGGTCGTGTATGGTGTCGTCGGAAGGGGCTTGTGCGGCGTATTGGTCTTATGGGCGGGTGCGGGGGTAATAGTGTCGCTACCGGTGGGTAGATTCGAAACACGCTGTTTATTGGCTGCATGGAAAAGTTGGGCATAAACAGCATGTCCAACCTATCGGACTATAGGCGAACTGGTTGAGTCTGAAGGCAATCCGGAAGTTATTTATCTGTAATTTTGTAGCTGGGTAGGATGGGTAGAGGCGTCAGACGAAACCCATCATGATCAATCGCCTATGCGATGGGTTTCGTGTTGCTCTACCCATCCTACGCGCTGATGTAGGAGCGGCTTTAGCCGCGATTATCGCGGCTAAAGCCGCTCCTACAGATTGTTAATCAACTTTTGAATCATTACTTAAAAGTAACCTGCCCCCTTTTTACCCTACCGCTTTTTACCGTGGAGATGTGTCGGCTGTGCCGTCCTGAGAAATTCACAACGCAAGACTTGACCCCGTTTTTTCTGACTGTCTCCTCAAAAAATCATAAGGATGGCATTTTGATCCTGGGTTGAACAGGTGGCATGAATGGACACTTACCGGGTAGCAAGCAATTTTGACAGTCAAAACCGATAGTTTTCTGATTGTCACAGCCCTGTAATAAACCTGTCATATTATTAGCGAAATTTAATATTAAAGGCCGCTTGTTACATGTCAAACCTACAAAAAGAACTCACCAAAATTCTAAATAGCAAGTTATTAACGCCCCATTTTCAGCCTATTGTTTCTTTATCTCAAAAGAAAATCATAGGCTATGAAGCTTTAATCCGCGGCCCTTCCGATAGTCCATTACACAGTCCGTTTAACCTGTTCGATACGGCTGAGCGCTTCGATTTAAGCACAAAACTCGAATACATCTGTCGTGAACTCACTATAAAACGCTACGCCGATTTAAATATCAAAGAGAAGTTGTTTGTTAACGTAAGTCCTTCCGTGCTGCTGCAACCGGACTTCAAAAAAGGCGAAACGCTTAAGCTACTGGATCAATTTGGCGTCGACCCTCGATTTGTGGTTATTGAACTAACAGAACATCAGCCGACTGATGATTTTCATTTAATGCGTGAAGCGGTTGCCCACTACCGAAAGATGGGCTTTGAAATAGCCATCGACGATCTGGGTGCAGGTTATTCAGGATTAAGGCTCTGGTCGGAGTTACAGCCTGAATATGTAAAAATAGACATGCACTTTATTCAAGGCATCAATAACGACCCGATCAAACTTAATTTTGTCCGATCCATTCAAAATATTGCCAGCTCGCTCAATTGCAACGTTATCGCTGAAGGCATCGAAACGGAAGAGGAATATAAGGTCGTGGAACAACTCGGTATTACCCATGCGCAGGGCTATTATTTTGCCAGACCCTCGGCTATTCCTTTAGAAAAAGTCGATGAGTGGCTATTTATTGACAGCACCCAACCCAATCAATTTAAAGCCACCAAAGCCACCCATATCGCTCAATTTATAATGCCGGTTTCGGCAGAAACCGCCATCAGTGAAGTGATGAGTTTATTTCATGGCGACAGTGATTTAACCATTTTGCCTTTGGTTGATGACAATGTGGCGTCAGGCATTATTTTTCGTGACCATTTTCTATTCAAACTGTTTTCCAATCGCTATGGCATAGAATTGTATGGCAAAAAACCCATAAAATCGTTTATAGACAATGTGCCGTTAAGTTTTGATCAAAACACGCCTATTGAATCCGTCAGTAAACAACTGACCTCGACCATGCGTAACGATCAGGCTTTTATTATTACTAATGACGGGGAATATGCAGGGATAGGAACGATACTGAAATTGCTCGAAGAAATCACCCGTCAGCAAATCCATAATGCCAAATACGCTAATCCGCTTACCCTATTGCCGGGTAGCGTACCCATCAACGAACAGATTGATCAATTACTGGCGGCCAAAATACCGTTCAGTTTCGGCTATTTCGATCTTGATCACTTCAAGCCTTTTAATGACGTTTACGGCTACAGTGCCGGCGACGATATTATTAAAGCGGTTGCTAATACGCTGACGCAATACATTCCAGCAGAAAGCGGTCGAGTTGGTCATATCGGCGGCGATGATTTTATCGTCATTTTTACGGGACAGGACTGGTTAAAGCGCTGTGAAGACATTCTGGAGTCATTTGAAAACACCGTTCCGACTTACTACAACGATAAAGATATAAAAGCAGGCGGCATTCATACTGAAAATAGGGTGGGAGAAAAGTGTTTTTATCCTCTGATTAGCCTGTCGGTAGGTTTGGTAGACTCGGTTTCAACCGGCCAGTGCCAATCTCATGTCGATATAGCCGATTTAGCCTCCGAAGCGAAAAAACAGGCCAAAAAGATTGATGGGAATAGTTTCTTTATTAATCATTCATAGCCGGACGGGGCATGCTGCCCCGTTCGAAATATTTTGCGTTAGCCCAGTAGGTTGGGCAACAGCTTTTTGTTGCCCAACATTTTTGTATTCGGTGATGGGTAAATTTGAAATATGCTATTTATTGGATGCATGGAAATGTTGGGCATAAACAGCATGCCCAACCTACCCGGCTAATCCTTCGTACTGTTACGTTTTACAACCCCAATCCCCAACAACAAAACCAACGTCCCCCACAATAAACCCGGTACCAGCCAGAACCCCTTTTGGTAAAAAGTGGCGGGCGGGTTTTTCAGGTAAGGTACTTCGTATAAGCCTGCCCAAGCCTGATGGATCGGCGAGCGCTCCAGGATTTGTCCCGATGCCAACGATACTGTGGATATGCCGGTGTTGGTGACGCGCAATACCGGGCGGCGAAATTCTACGCCGCGAGCCAGGGTCATATACATGTGCTGGTAGGGTTCCTGCCATGCGCCGTACCAGGAGTCGTTGGTGACGTTGACGATGAACTGTGCGCCGAGTTCGGACAGCGAGCGCGTAAATCCTGGGAACAGGCTTTCGTAGCAGATTTGCGCGCCCATTTTATAGCCGTTCCAATGCAGTAATTCTGTCGGGCCGTGGCCTCTGGCAAAGTGGCCGGTGGGCGGTAGCCAGTTGCGAATTTCGGGGAACAGTTGTTCGCCGGGGATGTATTCGCCGAAAGCCAGCAAGATCGATTTACTGTAATGCGGCGGCACGATCTCGCCATCCTTGTTCAACACAAATAGGGAATTGGTGATCAGCTGGGACGGTTCATCGATGCTGTATGCGCCGGTAATCAGCGGTAGTTGCCGGTCGTGGAGAAACTCGGCTAGAGCCACGGGGTAGTCGTTGGTTTTGAATTGCTCACCCAGCAATGCCGGAAATGCGGTTTCAGGCCATAGGGCGAAGTCGATTTTTGCGTCTTGATGGGCTTTGAGCGCGGTATCGGTCAGCGCGGTGTAGCGTTTGAATATTTCTTTGCCGTAGCCTTTGCCCAATTCGGCGGCCATTTTTTCCGAGTTTTCGATAGTGGCCTGAATCATCAGGGTTTTAAACGAGGCATCCGGTTGCGGCAATCTACTTTTAAGCCATAAGCCGCCGATATTGAGCAGCATGAAACCGGTGACGACAGCAGCCAGGATGATTTTTCCGGTGTTGTGTTTGCGTTGCTCCCAGGCGATATAAAGCGGCAGGTTGCACAATAATGTGGCGGCGCTCAGTCCGCTAAAGCCGATTATTTCCGCCCACTGGTAAACGGGGATGTTCGAACCATACCAGGAATAACCGAAGTTCCAGTCGAACAGGGTTAGCGAGTAGGCTTCGCATAGCGTGGTGATCAGCGCCATCAGGCCTAGCGAAAGCCGATTAGACCATTGGAATTTTTGCCTTCCCCAAAACCACAGCACACCGGCCAACGGCACGAACAAGTGGGCGATCAAACCGTAAACCACCATGCCGATGGCGGCTACAGGCCAGTCCAAGTGGGCAAATTCATGCAGCAGGTAAGTGACCCAGTTAAAGCCGATCAGCGTGAACACGAACGAGGTGACCATGCCGCCCAGGAAAACACCCTTCAAGCTGGTTTGCCGGTTCCAGAACATCCACAGCGGTACGAAACAGAACAAAGAGGCCCAGGGCGGGAAGGGGATGTAACTGGTGCCGATCAGGACGCCGGACAGGATGGGCAATAGCCAGGGTTTAAGAATGCGGAGGGAAACGCTGTTCATGGTAAGGGATGTGGTGTGATTGTGTGGGGTGATTTGTCGTCGGGGATGCTCTGCGACTCAGCACCGCTGGAGCGGTACGGATTCGTTCCCACGCTGGAGCGTCACTGCCATTAAGTTAAGAATTTAATTCAATAAAAACAATTAATTACGAATTTGTAGGTCGGGTTAGCGTCAGCGTAACCCGACATTTGTTGCTGATTGCGTCGGGTTACGCTGACGCTAACCCGACCTACGAATGATTTGTAGCACAAAAATATAACCGTAACCACATGAATATTAATATTTATTCCTTAACTTAATGGCAGTGACGCTCCAGCGTGGGAACAAGGTATTTCTTGATGCGGATCAGAAACGCCTGTTTTCGCTTGCGCTTCAACAGGCTTATTCCAGCCTACTCGTTAACTGCCATGAAGCAACGCATGTAACGCACGGTATTCGTCAGTCAGCTTATGGTTGGGGACATAATGCACCAGCGGTTTCGATTCTGAGTGCGACTCCCTGACCTTGACCGATGGCGAGATCATTGCCGCTAGCACTGGTAGGCCTTCGGCAATCAGTTCTTCGACCAATTGACGGGGCAGGTTGGCTTGTCTTTGATATTGGTTGACGATGATGCCTTCAACCTCAAGAGCTTGGTTATGATCGGCTTTAACTTCCGCAATTACCTGCATCAGTGAATATAGAGCGTCTCTGGCAAAGGTGTCGCAATCGAAAGGGATCAAACATTTGTCGGCTGCGATTAATGCAGACTGGCTGTAGAAGTTCAGGATTGGCGGTGTATCCATGTAGATTTCGTCAAAACCCTCAAGTTTTTCCAGCGCTTCTCTTAATTTAAAGATTTTCATCCGCGATTCCAAACGGCTCTGCAACGGCTCAAGCTCGGGGTGGGATGGGAGTACGAACAGGTTGGGGAACGGGGTTTCATGTATCGAACTTTCAAGGCCTGAACCGGATGAGCCGCCGCCGAACAAAGACAGACTCAGGCAACCCTTAAAAAAGTGGGCGATTGTTTTATCGCTCTCGCTGATTTTATTGCCGAGCAGGTATTGTGTTGAATTACCTTGAACGTCGAGATCAATGACTAAGGTACGCTTACCTTCAACAGCACTGATGGCGGCCAAATTGCAGGTAATAGTAGATTTGCCGACGCCGCCTTTCTGGTTGAAAATGACTCTGCGCATGTTATCCCCGTTAAATCAAATAGTTGAAAGCCGCATTATAAGCCTTGGGCCGATAATATCAAATGCGGATAAAGGTAAGGCCATGGCATTGTGGACACTCAGGGATTTCACTGGGCGTTTTAAAAGCAATTTCCTTGCCGCAGTCGTCGCAGATAAACGTTCCCGGCACGGTAATGTCGCCGCTGTGATAGGTGTGCGCTTTGGCTAACTGTTCAAGTTTTGCCAATTCCAGGCGGGTTTTATCGGCAAGACTTAAAAAAGCATCCAGAGCGAAGTTTTCAATCAACTCAATATCGAATTTAAACCACTCGGACAGCGAGTCTTTATCTTCCTCAGTCGACAAACCGTGCGCTGCATGTTCAATGTCGCGTTTAACAAACTCAGAAACCTTGTCCAGTTCAGCGCTGGTCAAATCACTGTTTTTTGCGGTTTTCTCTTTGGATATTTCCAGCGCTTCGGCAAAAGAATGCAACGTATCGTCCATGGTTTCATAGAGATGGTTCATTAGATCGAGGTAGGCGGAGACAAGTTTGTTTTTATTCATAGGGTTCAACTCCTGAAAATGGCGCTTTAGATTTAAGCAACTGTACGGTATTCTAACGCTTTTGACTGGTAAAAGACGAGAAGGATGCAAGAAAATTATAAGCCGTTGGCAATCGAGCAAGAAGTACAGGCCGCCTGGGACGCTTCAGGCGTGTTTATCGCCAGGGAGGGTGCGTATGCCGCAAGCCAGTCGGGAACTGGCGCGGCGAATGTGTCGGAATCGTCAACACAAGAAAAGTATTATTGCTTGTCGATGTTTCCTTACCCTAGCGGCAAGTTACACATGGGCCATGTCCGCAACTACACCATTGGCGACGTCATCAGCCGTTATCAGCGCATGTTGGGCAAAAATGTCATGCAGCCTATGGGCTGGGATGCGTTCGGTCTGCCTGCGGAAAATGCCGCGATGCAGCACGGCGTACATCCTGCCGATTGGACCTACAGCAACATCGACACTATGCGCGACCAGTTCAAACGGCTGGGTTTTGGCTATGACTGGAGCCGCGAATTAGCCACCTGCGACCCGGATTATTATAAGTGGGAGCAATGGTTTTTCTTGAAGCTGCTGAAAAAAGGCCTGGTTTATAAAAAAACCGCACCGGTCAACTGGTGCCCGCACGACATGACTGTTCTTGCCAATGAACAAGTCATCAACGGCTGCTGCTGGCGTTGCGACACCCAAGTCGAACGCAAAGAAATCGCCCAGTGGTTTTTAAAAATCACCGCTTATGCGGATGAATTGCTCGCCTCGCTGGAAACGCTGGATGGCTGGCCGGAACAGGTCAAAACCATGCAGGCCAATTGGATAGGCCGTTCCGAAGGCGTGGAGATGAGTTTTCCTGTGCCTGGTTCGGATCAATCTTTGAGCATCTACACCACGCGTCCCGACACTTTGATGGGAGTGACTTATCTGGCCGTGGCTGCAGAACATCCGTTGGCGTTAAAAGCGGCGGAAACCAATGCCGAGATTCGGGCATTTGTCGATAACTGCAAGATGATGGAAACCTCGGAAGCGGCCATGGAAACCATGGAAAAACGCGGCATAGATTCCGGCATTAAAGCGCTGCATCCGATTACCGGCGAACAAGTGCCAGTGTGGATCGCCAATTTTGTGTTGATGGGTTACGGCACCGGTGCGGTGATGTCGGTTCCTGCCCATGATCAGCGTGATTTTGAGTTTGCACTTAAGTACAGCATCACGATCAAGCAAGTGATTTTTGCCAAAGACGGTGGGGGTGATTGCTCGGAGCAGGCTTACACCGCAAAAGGCGTGTTGAAAAATTCCGGCGCGTTTGACGGTTTGAGCTCGGCGCAGGCTTTTGTCGCCATTGCCGAAGCGTTGGAAAAAGACCATAAAGGCCAGCGCAAAACCAATTTCAGATTGCGTGACTGGGGTGTGTCCCGTCAGCGCTACTGGGGTGCACCGATTCCGGTTATTTATTGCGACGATTGCGGTACGGTTCCGGTTCCCGAGCAAGATTTGCCGGTAGAACTGCCTAGAGATGTAGTGTTGGACGGCTCGCAATCGCCTTTGGTTGCTCATCCGACTTTTTCCCATACGACTTGCCCAACCTGCGGTAAAGCGGCGCGCCGGGAAACCGATACCTTCGATACCTTTATGGAATCGTCCTGGTATTTTGCGCGTTTTGCAGGCAACAACCCGGACAGTATGATCGATGAGAGCGCTAAATATTGGCTGCCGGTCGATCATTATATCGGCGGCATCGAACATGCTATTTTGCATTTGCTGTATGCGCGGTTTTACACCAAATTGCTGCGCGATGAGGGTTTGCTGGTTTGCGATGAGCCGTTTAAAAAGCTGCTGACCCAAGGCATGGTGTTAAAAGACGGCAGCAAAATGTCCAAATCCAAGGGTAACACCGTCGATCCGCAAGGTTTGATCGATCAATACGGGGCCGATACTGTGCGCCTGTTTATCATGTTTGCAGCGCCGCCGGAGCAATCGCTGGAATGGTCGGACAGTGGTGTGGATGGCGCGTTCAGGTTCCTGAAACGGCTCTGGAAACAGGCTTATCTGCATTGCGAGGCTGGAGGATCCACAGCTCCGCTGGATAAGCTGTCATTGACCGGCGAGCAACAGGCGGTGCGTCGCCAGCTGCATCTGGCTATCCAGAAAGCAACCGACGATTTCGGTAGACGCTATACCTTCAACACCGTTATTGCGTCGAATATGGAGATGATCAATACCCTGTCCAAATTTGTCGATGATTCCGATAACGGCAAAGCGATCCGGCAGGAAGCGTTGGAAGCCATCGTGTTGATGTTAGCGCCGATCGTGCCGCATATCTGTCATCAACTGTGGCTGGATCTGGGGCATCAGCAAGCGGTGGTCAGCGCTTCATGGCCTGAGGTTGATGCAACGGCGTTGGAGCAGGACACCTTGGAGTGGGTGCTACAAGTCAACGGCAAGCTGCGCAGTAAGATGACGGTGTCGGTCAATGCGTCTAAAGAGGAAATAGAGGCGATGGCGCTGAGCGATGAGCATGTTAAGCGTTTTATTGAG
>JBCKWP010000015.1:0-24459 GCA_038922455.1 Methylobacter sp.
GCGTAAAATCGAACTTACATCCATGGCATGAGTGCGTACTTGTTGTGCTGTCATTTCTTTAACCTTCCAGTGCCCGGTATTTTTCTCGCAGATGATTTCTGATTAGGATGGCCGATAAATTCAGCCCCACAATGACCAGTACCAACAATAATGATGTCGCATAAACCAAGGGTCTCGCGGCTTCGACATTAGGGCTTTGAAAGCCGACATCATAGATATGAAATCCTAAGTGCATAAATTTTCTGTCTAAATGTAAAAACGGGTAATTGCCGTCCAGCGGCAAGGTGGGCGCGAGCTTAACCACGCCGACCAACATTAACGGAGCCACTTCGCCCGCTGCCCTTGCTACAGCCAAGATCAAACCGGTCATCATCGCCGGACTGGCCATCGGCAATACCGTCAGCCATAGGGTCTCCAGTTTGGTAGCACCCAATGCCAGACTGCCTTCGCGGATAGACTTAGGGATACGCGCCAAACCTTCTTCGGTTGAAACGATGACCACCGGCAGGGTTAGTAAAGCCAGCGTGAGTGAAGCCCACAGCAAGCCCGGCGTACCATAGACCGGCGCAGGCGCCGCTTCCGGGAAAAATAGTTGATCGATGTTGCCGCCCAGGATATAGACAAAAAAGCCCAAGCCGAACACCCCGTAAACAATCGAAGGTACGCCAGCCAAATTGTTGACCGCAATTCGAATCAATTGGGTGATGAAACCTTGTTTGGCATATTCCCGTAAATACACCGCCGCAATGACGCCAAACGGGGTCACGATAACCGACATCATGATCACCATCATGACCGTACCGAAAATAGCCGGGAAAATGCCTCCTTCGGTATTAGCCTCACGCGGATCATCGCTTAGAAATTCAACCAGTTTAGCGCCATAATGGACGATTTTATCGAACAGGCTCATGGTGTTCGGCTGGAAAATTCTGACTACTTTATTCAAGGGGATTTCAACTTCATTCCCGCTTTCGGTCTTTGCGACCAAGCTATCGCGTCTTATTTGTCGATACAGCTCACTTAACTGCATTTGATACTTTTTATATTCCACTTCCAAGTCAGCCTTTTCAGCGGCCACCCGTTGCTCGGCTACGGCATCCCAGCGATTTTCCAACTGTAAACTTTTTTGTTCAAGTCTTAACTGTTCCAGGCTGTAGTTTATCGCACCGACTTGCTTTTTTTCCAGATGGGCTATTTCCTTAAAAACCGCCAATGCCTCCTCTATCCGTGCCTGAACAGCAGGCCAAGCTTGAGGGCCTTCAGCGATAATATTACCGTTTTCTTTGACCGCAATAAGCCGACCGTAAAAATTGCCCCATTCCCGACGTTCCACCACCATCAGATCGGCAGGGGCCTCTTGTTGCTTAATATTACGTTCCAATATCCAACGGAAGTCAGCACCGGTGAGATCCCGATTACCGGTTTTGACCAGATATTGCACCAGGGTATCTTCATCATCGGCCATAATATGGCCGGTTGATTTGGCCATTGCGGCTGGCGTAATACTGGTATCGACATGTTCGCCGATAATAGTCTGAATTTGTCCGTCCGGCTCCTGCGCCGCGCCTGCTCCCGACTGGCTTGCGGTAGTCACACCATCCGTGGCGATCGCCGCGCCTGCTCCCGGCAGGCTTGCGGCATACACACCATCCGTGGCGATATAGCTGAACTGCACAATTTGAGACGGCCAAAAGTGCCCTACACCGCGCACTACGATCAAGCCCAGCACACCGACCACCATAATAAGACAGGCGCTGACCGCCGCCGCATTGAGCCATACCCAAGGGGTACCGCTTTTAAACCACGATTTAATCATAATGAGCTGTATTTTTCACGTAAGCGCTGACGAATCACTTCGGCCAGCGTGTTAAAAACAAAGGTGAACATAAACAACACCAGAGCCGCCAAAAACAACACCCGATAATGGGTGCCATCAACTTCCGATTCGGGCATTTCCACCGCGATATTGGCAGCCAGGGTACGCATGCCTTGGAACACGCTCAAATCCATCACCGGGGTATTTCCGGTTGCCATTAACACGATCATGGTCTCCCCGACGGCCCCGGCCGAAACCGATCATCACTGCGGAAAAAATCCCTGGACTTGCGGTTAATAACACAACCCGGATCATAGTTTGCCAAGGTGTAGCGCCCAACGCCAGAGAACCCACGGTCAAATGTTTCGGTACACTGAAAATGGCATCCTCGGCAATTGAAAAAATGGTCGGGACAACCGCAAAACCCATCGCCACACCGACGACCAAGGCATTACGTTGGTCGTAGCCTATGCCTAATTCAGCCTTAAACCAGTCACGCAAGCTGCCATGAAACAACAACGATTCTAAGGGTGCGCTCACCCAAAAGGCAAACCAGCCGCTGAGTAAAATCACCGGAATCAAGAGGGCGGCATCCCAGCCTTCCGGGAGATTATTTGCAATGACCTTGGGTACAAATTGCCAAGTAAATGCAAACAACATGACGCCGACAGGCACAATCATCAACATGGCAAACAGTCCGGCCAGATGCTCTTCCATAAACGGAGCCAGCCAAAGCCCGGCCAGGAACCCCAAAATAACCGTCGGCAACGCACCCATGATTTCAATGGACGGCTTCACGTATTGGCGCATCTGCGGAGCCATAAAATAAGCGGTGTAAATCGCCCCCATCAGCGCCAAGGGTATAGCCACCAGCATCGCATAAAACGCCGCTTTCAGGGTGCCGAAAACTAAAGGGGTTAAGCTGTATTTAGGCTCAAAGTCATTATTTGACGCAGAAGATTGCCAAATATAATCGGGCTTTGGATAGCTTTCATACCAGACTTCCTGCCAAAGCGACTTGATAGAAACTTCGGGATGCTCGTTATCGATGTGCCAGAAATGCATAGTGCCGTCCGCCGACTGCACCAACAGCGCATTGGCTCTCGGCGATAACGTCGCCGCCGATGGTGAAGCGTCACCGACTTGTTCTTTAATCATTTCCCGTTCAGCGGTTGAATGATAAATGCCCACGACCCCATCGACATCCAGCGTCATAAAGCCTTTACGCCGTTGCTCGGCATTAATCGCAACAACGGCTTTATCGGATACTTTAAATGACCTGATTTTTTGCATAGCCGGACGATTCAACTTGTCTTTAACCATGCTCCACTGCGACACCAAACCGCTGGAGTCGCCTATCATCAGCGAAAGATCGCCGTTTAAAAAAGTCACGGCGGTGATTTTTTGCCCTGCATCAACCACATTCTGCTGCTGCCTTAAGCGTGGACTGCTCTTATCGTTAATATCAAAAAAACCCAACTGTCCATCGTTGCTGATCAGATACAGGTTAGACTCGTCCTTATCGATTAAAATGTCGACAATACCCGCCGCCGACTGTTCCAGAATAGAATCGGTACGCGTTAAGACAGCCTCATCGGCAAATAACGATTGTTCTTTTTGGAAATTGATCAGGCGAATCTTACCCGAGGTCTGCGCAATATCGGCGGTTAAGGCGACGATTGTCGTTGCATCATTGCCCACCTTAACCGCAATCTTCTCCACCGCTGCGCCAGAATCATCCAACACCAACGGCTGTTCGCCCAATGGATATTTAAGCGATGGCGTAATAAGGCGCTTGTTGTCTGGATAAGTGACTTTATATTGGTGCTTAACGACAACTGCCCGGCCATCGGATAAGCCGTAAATAACCGCACCCTCATTGATAGGACTGCCCTGGGCAAAGCTGGTGATATGCGCGCCTTCGGGTATTGCGACGCGCTGGGTCAGAATGGTTTTACCGGTCGTCGCCTCAAAAAACACCGCTTGGCCGCTGTCGGTAAACCGGGCTCCCACCTCATTTTGCTCATCTATTGTCAGCAACAAGGTATTGCCCAGTGCCTGCTCCGGCACCGAGTATTCACTGACCGATTCTGCGCTTGCCGATATAAACAAGGGATAAACCACATACAGCAAATAGAAGAAAATCATCACGATAGCGACAATGACCCCCATGCCACCCGCCACCACGCCATAGCGCGCCGCAGCATCTTTAATCAGCCGCCAGCGCTGGTGATATTCACCGGCACCGATCTTTATCGCCAGGGATGGTGTGACTACCGCAACCCTGCCGGGAGCAGTCGCGGCGATGGAGGCAGGTTGTTCTTCAGAGATGTTTATTTCTGACATGCTAAGAGACTAAGAATTAAATGAAACTAATGATATAACAAAAAACAAAAAAAAGACCAAGATTAACAATGCAAATCTTGGCCGTATTTTTGTCCGATGTGCCTTTACTTTCTGAGGGGGTAAAGCAATCAGACGAACATCCCTGTCCTTGCATCCTTGCGCAACACTCAATGCCCCGATCAAGACCTTCCAGGCTTTTAAAACCTGGAGGGTCTAAAAGATACGGTGCTCCCGTGAATAGTTACTCCTTATCTTACTTAAGCGTAGCCAGTACCTTGTCGACAACTTTTGCAGGCAAAGGAATATAGCCGTCTTTTATAACCACTTGCTGACCGGTTTTGGACAACACCATTTTGATAAACTCATTGTCTAAGGGTGCCAGCGGTTGGTTTGGCTTCTTGTTGACATAAACATACAAGTAACGTGTTAACGGATAAGTGCCGTTAAGTGCATTTTCAGGTGTTGCTTCAACGAAAGTCTTACTGCCCTTCTTTGCCAAAGCCACCATCTTAACGCCGGATGTTGTATAGCCCATGCCGGAGTAACCAATGCCATTAAGTGATGTAGTGACTGACTGAACCACGGAAGCAGAACCGGGCTGCTCGTTTACGTTGTTTTTGAAGTCACCCTTGCATAAAGCATTTTCTTTAAAATAACCGTAAGTACCGGAAACCGAGTTACGTCCGTATAACTGGAAGCTTTTTGAGCCCCAAGCGGCAACACCTGC
Source organism: Methylobacter sp. (assembly GCA_038922455.1). Lineage (GTDB taxonomy): Bacteria > Pseudomonadota > Gammaproteobacteria > Methylococcales > Methylomonadaceae > Methylobacter_A. Next base: position 4,890 of record JBCKWP010000015.1, read on the forward strand.
ATCGCCCCATGTTTCAATGCTTTTTTCGCCGCCGCATTTATTGGTCGAAGAGAAAATCGCATCAACTTGCTCCATGGTTAAGCCCTTGATCGGGTTGTCCTTGTTAACCATAACCGCCAGCGCATCAACGGCTACTGGAATAGCAGTTGGCTTATAACCATATTTATCTTCGAAGGCTTCAAGTTCGTCATCCTTCATTTCGCGGCTCATCGGCCCCAGGTTTGATGTGCCTTCAGTCAGCGCAGGAGGTGCAGTAGAGGAACCGGCAGCCTGAATTTGAATGTTGACGTTAGGATAAGCACGGTTGAATTCTTCGGCCCATAACGTCATCAGATTAGCCAGCGTATCGGAACCGACACTGGACAAGTTACCGGAAATACCACTGGCTTTTTGATACTCGGGAACACCGGCATCAACAGTTTGTACGGCACCTGCAACACCACTGGTTAATGCAGCAGCACCAAAACCCATCGCAGCAACTAACGATTTAGTTTTAAAAGATAGTTTCATGATCAACTCTCAAAATGATTTAAAGTGGCTCTATTATCTAAATAGAATATGACAAGAATATTACAATACGGTTTTTTTTACCTAGTGATCGATCTTCTTTGTTGGAATTTATCAAAATAGCAGTTCATGATACCCCATCTTCAGATTGTCATAAAAAATTAACACCCAGCTGTTATGCTTAAAAAAATGGTAAGTATTCAGCGTGATATTGGCTTTTTCAGATCGGTCATGCTGTGATAGGTGTTGTAGGAGCAGCTTTAGCCGCGATTGATCGTGGCTAAAGCCGCTCCTACAACACACCGACTGCCCTATCTAAATTAACGCTGAATAGTTACAAAAAATCATCTGCCATACAGCCACTAGCCTTGATAAATATGTCCTTACAATTTGAATTTCCCGTGAATTTAACGGTTGAAGAATTTATCGCCAAACTAAGCCATGAGGCGAACACGCAACTCACCTCAAGGCAGTCTTTCTGCACAACCTACTACGACAGCTTTGACTGGCGCTTGTACTCAAACGGCGTCACTTGCGAATTTAGTCGAGCAAAAGCCGTTCGGCTTCGCTCACGACAAGCCGTTTCATCCTTTACATTAAGATCGATTAAAAACGCCCTGATTATCGCCAGTGCGGAGCTCAAAAAAGTGCCTTTATTCAGCAAAGAATTCGAACCGGGAATAATACGCGACATCCTAGCACCCTTACTGGAAATACGCGCTTTAATGCCGGTTTGTACGCTGGATTATGAAGTTTATCAGCTCAACATCATCAATAAAGACCAAAAAACCATCCTCCGACTGCTGATCGAAGAGCACGGCCAGTTCAATAACCGCGTCCTGCTGCAACCGGTCAAAGGCTACGACAAGGCGGCCGAACAGTTGGCTGAAATATTGACAGCAACATTGAGTTTAACGGTCACCGAGGAGCCCGTCCTGCTGACAGCCCTGAAAATTCAAGGCCGCAAGCCTAACGATTATTCATCGAAATTCAATATCAACCTAGCCCCCGAGATGCGCGCCGATATTGCCGGAAAATACATCTACAGCCACCTGCTCAAAGCCATCAAAGCCAATGAGCAAGGCACGATTGCCGATACCGACAGCGAATTTTTGCACGATTTTAGGGTTGCAGTTAGAAGAACCCGTGCAGGACTCAGCCAGATCAAACGCATACTGCCCGCTAACATCAACGCTTACTATGCCGACTTTTTCTCCTGGCTGGGACAGCTCACCGGGCCGACGCGGGATTTGGATGTTTATCTACTCAGTTTTGAGCGTTACAAAAGCAGCCTGCCCATTTCAATCAGGGAAGACCTCAATCCCTTATATGATTTTTTGCTCGCCAAACAGCAACAAGCCCACAAGGAACTGGCAAAAAAACTGCGATCTGCCCGGTATCTGTCTACCTTGGCCGAATGGGAGCAGTATCTTAAAGAACCCTCCTTCCAAAAAATGCTGGAACAAAACGCCAAACTAACTATTAAAGCGCTGGCAGACCAAAGAATATGGAAAACTTTTACCCGTGTGCTGCAAGAAGGCAATGCCATTACCGAATCATCACCGGCTGAAGCCTTACATGATTTAAGAAAATCGGGTAAGAAATTGCGCTATTTGATGGAGTTTTTCCAAAGCCTTTATCCCGAACAGCAAATAAAACATTTGATTAAAAACCTGAAACAACTTCAAGAAGTTTTAGGTGATTTTCAGGATTACGCGATTCAAGAGCAGAGTCTAAAACTGTTCAGCGAAGAAATGCTGGCGCTTAACATCCACGCCAATACCTTTTTAGCCATGGGCGTATTAATTCAGGATCTTGATGCCCATAGATGCCGCGCCCGCAAAGACTTTACATCACGATTTGATGATTTTAAACAGGAACAAAACCGGGCAGTCTTCAAGCAGCTTTTCGCCTCGGCAAAGTTTCACAGTCATCAGCATAGAGCCTGAGGAATACATCTAGCCGATATTATTGTATTATTTATAGCGTGGCATTATTCCGGCGACTGCTACGAAAGAAGCGTTGCAATCGATCGGGATCGAAAATAGCCGTCTTTTTAAAACTTACGTCTAATTAAATTATAAGGGTTAAACATTATGAATAACTTCAAGGTGATAGTGGTTTTTTTATTGGCAATGGTGATTGCCGGCTGTGCTGGCGGAACTACGCATGAAAGCACAGGGGAATATTTAGATGATTCTGTCCTGACCACCAAGGTTAAGACTTCAATATTGGGTGATTCCAGGCTCAAACTGTTGCAAATCAATGTTGAAACTTTTAAGGGTGTCGTGCAGCTAAGCGGGTTCGTGGATTCCGCCAGTGCCGCTACCAGAGCAGTGGAACTGGCCAGAACAGTTAAAGGCGTCAAGTCGGTTAATAACAGCTTAATTGTGAAGTAATCACGACCCAACGATCAAGGCGATTGGCGCTTTGATCGATTACTATCTATGCGTACACAGCCCACATCAGGCTAATGCCAATTCATGCTCGTCTAACGCAACTCGGATTATGCCGTTCATGTTAGCCGCTTCGTCCTGTTGACCTGCCTCGGCAACGGCTCCTGGAGCCATGCAGCCGTCATTTTTCGCATACAGCAAATCCATAACTTCGGCGCTCAACGCAAAGTCAAAGCTAAGCTCATCGAGTCCGGCATTTTGTGCCGGTAAAAGCTGCTGCGCCTTTGCTGCAACCCAATTGATAATCATCAGGATACCTTTTCATGTTGTTAGATTCTGATTGATTATGCAACATTACAATTAAATTTAGATGACAGTTATAAGACAATACGATGACATTGTAATTATTCAGCGTAGGGATAACATCCCTGACAAACCACCGTTTCGGCAAGCCTAGTGCCGACCATCAAAGGGCATCTTACCCTTAAAGGCCAATGGTGTAGGGATATTATCCCTGGTATGCTGAATAGTTACATGACATTAAAACTTCAGTTCCTTACTGAATTCATACGAGCTAACTGTACGAAGGAATAGACGCTTCAGCTATACCATGCACCTTTGAATATTCAAGCGCACATTTCTTAATCCAGCATTCCCGCTTGAATAATGAAATCTTCAACCGCTTTAAGACCTTCTTTGGTTTTCAAATTGGTAAACACAAATGGCCGCTCTCCCCTCATTTTACGGGCATCGTGATCCATAACTTCCAGCGATGCACCCACATAAGGGGCTAAATCTATCTTGTTGATGACCAGCAAATCCGAACGGGTGATTGCAGGTCCGCCTTTACGCGGTATTTTGTCTCCAGCCGAAACATCAATGACATAAATAGTCAGATCGGCCAGTTCCGGGCTAAATGTCGCGCTGAGATTATCGCCGCCGCTTTCAATCATGATAAAGTCGAGATTATCAAAGCGTTGGATTAACTCATCCACCGCCGCCAGATTCATCGACGCATCTTCCCTAATTGCGGTATGCGGACAACCGCCGGTTTCCACGCCTAAAATACGTTCCTCCGGCAGCGCCTGACTACGAATCAAAAATTATTGATCTTCCTTGGTATAAATGTCATTGGTCACCACGCCGATTTCGAAATTATCGCGCATTTTCTTGCATAACGCGTCCACCAAAGCCGTTTTACCGGAACCGACCGGGCCGCCGATACCTACCCTTAATACCTGTTTAGCAGGCCGTCGGCTCGGACTGAATAGGTTTGCGGGTCGACTTCCATATGCGGTTGGTAGTGGTTATGGATCAAATCCTTTTTGCCGATGGTGCGGGTACCCGACACTACGCCAATCCTCTTGTTAAGCCCTAAAGCCGTTGCAACATCGGACTCGACTGCAACTTTGGGCAAAAAGAACATCGAAGTCGCCGAAGCGGTTCTTCCGAATGAACCGAACATCGGACGATAATGCACTGGTTGCGGCGTTGGAATCGAGGCATTGGGATCGCCCATCGGCGCTGCGGCAATAAACACGCCTTTAAGAATCAGGCTGGGCTTTACCGCAAAAAAGGCCGGATTCCACAGCACCAGATCAGCCAGTTTGCCTATTTCGACAGAACCGACTTCATGTGCAATACCGTGGCTGATAGCCGGATTAATCGTGTATTTGGCGATATAACGCTTGATGCGGAAATTGTCATTGCGTGACGAATCTTCCGCCAAGCTGCCGCGTTGCGCCTTCATTTTATGCGCGGTCTGCCAGGTACGGATAATGACTTCGCCAACTCGGCCCATCGCCTGAGAATCCGAAGAAATCATCGAAAATGCGCCCAAGTCATGCAGAATATCCTCGGCGGCAATCGTTTCGCGGCGAATCCGCGATTCGGCGAAAGCAACGTCCTCGGCAATGCCCGGATCAAGGTGATGGCAAACCATCAGCATGTCCAGGTGCTCGTCCACGGTATTGATGGTATAAGGCCGGGTCGGATTGGTTGAAGACGGCAGTACGTTAGGCTCTCCGCAGGCTTTGATAATATCGGGCGCATGGCCGCCGCCAGCGCCTTCGGTATGATAGGTATGAATAGTTCGGCCTTTGAAAGCTGCCAAAGTGTCTTCAACAAAACCGGATTCGTTCAAGGTATCGGTATGAATGGCGACCTGCACATCAAAGCGCTCGGCCACGGAAAGGCAGCAATCGATAGCCGCTGGTGTCGTGCCCCAGTCTTCATGCAGTTTCAGCCCCATCGCACCGGCACGAACCTGTTCTTCCAACGCAACCGGCAGACTGGCATTGCCTTTGCCGAGCAAGCCGAAATTCATCGGGAAACCATCCAGCGATTGCAGCATGGTATGAATATTCCACGGCCCCGGCGTGCCGGTCGCAGGCCCGGTGCCACCACCGATCATGGTGGTCACGCCCGACATCAACGCTTCATCGATTTGCTGCGGACAGATAAAATGGATGTGCGCGTCAACACCGCCGGCCGTCAGAATTTGTCCTTCCCCGGCGATAATTTCGGTGCCGGGGCCGATGACGATATCGACGCCCTGTTGCGTATCGGGATTTCCTGCCTTGCCGATCCCGGCAATACGGCCGTTTTTGATACCGACATCGGCTTTGATAATGCCCCAGTGATCGACGATCAGCGCGTTAGTAATGACCAGGTCCATAGCCACAGTGGAATCCACCTGACTCTGGCCCATACCGTCGCGGATGACTTTGCCGCCGCCAAATTTAACTTCATCGCCATAAACCGTGCGGTCCGCTTCGACTTCAAGAAACAAGCCGCTGTCGCCCAAGCGCACCCGGTCGCCGGTGGTCGGCCCGAACATATCGGCATAGGCTTGCCTGCTAATCCTGCTCATAAGTTTTCATCCAATGCACCCATCACCGCCTGACGAAAACCGTAAATCCGGCGCAACCCGGCAAAGGCCACCAATTGTATTTCACGTTGCTGTCCAGGCTCAAAACGCACCGCCGTACCGGCCGGAATATCCGGCCTAAAGCCGCGCGTCGCAGCACGATCAAAATACAGAGCCGGATTGGTTTCAAAAAAATGATAATGCGAGCCGACTTGAATAGGCCGGTCGCCACTGTTGGCAACCACCACGCTAATCGTCATGCGGCCTGCGTTCAGTTCGATGTCGCCATCGGCGGGGATGATTTCTCCGGGTATCATGACTGCGCTCCTACTGTGTCGTATACATAGCGTAGGGCGTGCCATGCGCGCCTGCTCCGCTGCTCATTGGCGCGCACGGCACGCCCTACTTTGCTACTCAATGGGATTATGTACCGTAACCAGCTTGGTGCCGTCCGGAAAGGTCGCTTCAACCTGCACATCCGGCAGCATTTCCGCAATGCCTTCCATCACATCCTCGCGGTAAAGCAGGGTGCGGCCGAATTCCATGAGTTCCGCGACGGTGCGGCCATCGCGCGCGCCTTCCATAATCGCGGCGCTGATAAAAGCCACCGATTCCGGGTAGTTAAGCTTCAGGCCTCTGGCTTTGCGGCGTTCGGCCAGCAGGCCGGCGGTAAATATCAGCAGTTTGTCTTTTTCGCGTGGTGTTAATTGCATTGTTTTATTCCAAGCCTAAATTCTCTGTAACTATTCTCTTTGATAGTTCCCAAGCTTGAGCTTGGGAACCCGGATACTTCGTGTCCTCGCACACACTATGACTCTAGCTCCTGCACGAATTGTTCGTGGTGAAAATCTCAAGTCGCCCCAAATACGTGGCGCACAGGCTTTGCGAAGTATAGAGTCCGGCCGCACAATCGCCCCAAACCTGTTCGAAAAATCCGCGTAGCCGGTCGCTTCGAGTATCGATAGCTCTACAAACCAGCAGATCGTCAATAAGGGTTACGCCGCAGCCTTTCGTATCGCCGATTAATTGTTGAACGGCGGCCAGACTTTCAGCACTGGCGGGGCTGGCAAACAGGGTTCCGCAAGCCGAAAAGCCCTGCAATCCCCAACGAGCTGCAAAAGCTTTGGCGTCCAAGTGCAGGCGCTCCAGAAATAAAGGCCGTTCCGCGCAATAAATCTGCCAGCTCATATCTGCTAAACCTTGATCGAAACGTTCCCCGCAGGCAGGCCGCCCCAACGACAAAATCTCCCATCCGATAAAGCGCGCGCCTACCTCCAATTCAACATTAACCGCCGATCTTAACTGTGCGCCTTGATAAATAATGGTTTCCTGTGGCAGCCATTCCACTGCCGCGCCTTCGGCCACTTTGATCGATACGGTCTGAACGGCCTGCTCGCCCGCGCTGCGATAAAACTTTCCGGCAGCAGGCGTGGTAATCAGCGCGTGACTGTGTTGCTCGGCATTGATGCAAAGGCTTAATTGGTCGCCGCCGACAATACCGCCCGGCGGATGCAGGACATACACATGGCACACGCCGCCTTCCGGGTAAAACGGCCGCTGCACAGTTAGCGGGCCGTAATGGCGACGGTGCGCCAGTACCGTTTTGCCGTGTTTATATTCAAAGCCAAGTTCCAGCTTTGCTTGCCAGCCGTTTATTGGTGTAGCATCAAGGTTTGCAATCACGGTGTTTTTTCTATTCGTCAGACAGGGCATCAGCAAAATGGTACGCCCAGCGTACCCTACACGTCTAGTGGGAGCTGCTTTAGCCGCGATTGATCGCGGCTAAAGCAGCTCCCACACTATTCATATCAATCAAACTGTCAAATACCGCTTAACCATATCATCGTTCAATTCATCCATAGCCCCGGCAGCCACGCCTCGACCACGGTCCATAATATAAAACCGGTCTGCCACTTTACGCGCAAAAGGCAGTTTTTGTTCCACCAACAATACGGTTACACCCAATTCGTTTTTGATCTTGAAAACGATGCCGCCAGAACCCGAGCAAACCATCGGGCAATAGCACGGTAACGAGAATAAACGCGCCGCCCAGGAAAAACAACCAGATTTCCGGTGCCCAGCCAGTCAACAAGGTCTTGGCATAATTAACCAGTACCGCACCGACGATTGCACCATACAGTGTGCCGCGTCCGCCGATTGCGACCCAGATGACTATTTCCAGCGAGTTCAATGGCGAAAATTCGCTGGGATTGATAATACCGACTTGCGGCACATACAGAGCGCCGGCAATTCCGGCCAGCATCGCAGAAAAAACGAAAATCCATAATTTGAACAGCTCAACGCGATAACCCAGAAAGCGCACCCGCATTTCCTGATCGCGAATCGCCGTCACCACCCGGCCCAGTTTGCTGTTGACCACCCAGCGGCTAATCAAGAAAGCCAGAATCAGGATCATTCCCGAGGCCATCAGCAAACAAGCGCGCACCGAATCGGACTGAATGTTAAAGCCGAGGATTTCCTTGAAATCGGTTAAGCCGTTGTTGCCGCCAAAACCCATTTTATTTCTAAAAAAAGCCAGCAACAGTGCGTAAGTCAGCGCCTGGGTAATAATCGACAGATAAACCCCGGTCACTCGCGAGCGGAACGCCAACCACCAGTATGTCATGGGTCTTAAGGACAAACAGCCGTCCATCAAGCAGTGCCTGCAAAACCGCAACGACTTGCGGCTCATGGACAGCGGCCAGTTGTTCGATAGCTGATCCACGCTCTTGCATGGATGCTGCTTTAAGATGGGATAAAGCGGCTGATAATGTATCCTCAGCGGAATTTTCCTGACCAATACTCAAGGTTGGCGACATCAGGATAAATCCCAGCATTACCCGACAACACCATCTGAAAGAATTCGGTTTCATGTTATCTCCATAAAGTGGGCGCGAATTTATTCGCGTTTTTCTATAGCGCGAATAAATTCTCGCCCACAGCTTTCACCTTAATCCTTTCCGGGTAAGCGTTCAGTCCCCCCTCTTTTGAAAAGAGGGGTTTAGGGGAGATTTGTTCAAATAAATCCCCCTCAATCCCCCTTTTTCAAAGAGGGAGGTGAACGCTTACGGTTGTATGGCTGGTCTTTAATGTTTCGTAGAGCGCATACAAGCTATGCGTTGTATTTGAGTTTTGCGTTTGCATCGTTATGCTCCGGTTTGTTGATTAAGAGTGTCCATCGCGGTTTGTTCATCCGTTTCAATCGCAATTTCTACGGCGCGTTTGGCGGCGTCGGCAGGATGGGCAAGTCATCAAAAACAGACGGCAAAGAAATGGGCTAGAATGAGTGTCTCTCACCAGCTTGCCGGTAAGCGTTCACCTCCCCCTTTGAAAAAGGGGGATTGAGGGGGATTTATTTGAACAAATCTCCCCTAACCCCTCTTTTTCAAAGAGGGGGACTGAACGCTTACGCTTGCCGCACTACGAGCCTAATTTTTAATAAGCTTAACGTGTGATTCGTAATAACTAAAGTGAGTGTCAGCCGAAATAATTGGCATATTTTCACTCATCGCAATAGCTAATAATAAGCGATCAAAAGGGTCGCGGTGATTGGTCAGTAGTGGAACAGCATTATAAGTTTCAAGATGATTGATGCTAATAGCAAGAATATTGAAATTATCTTGCGCCATCCGTTCAGACAATGATTGTATGGACAATGATAATTCCGGCAGTTTACCTATTTTTTGCTTTATAGCGATTTCAAACAAGCTAATTTGACTTACAAAAATTTCATTAGCTTGCAATATTTGTTTTGTTTGCTCGGTAAGTTTCTCAGGGCTAATCAGCGTCCATATTAATATTTGTGTATCTATCAAATAGCACATATCACATATACTCGTTTAAATCAGCCAAAGGGGCATTAAAATCATCTGGAATGCTATAACCTTTTCCAGTGAGGCTGCCTATTTTTACTCCTTTCTTGGGGTCAATTTCTTTAGCGTCTTCTTTTATGAACATAACAATAACGTTTGTTTTTTCGTTAGTCGGCGGTTGCTCTTGAAAAATAATTTGGCCATTTTCATAAATGGCTTTTATTGCTGCATACATTGTTATTCTCCTAAATATAACCATTCAACTTGCTGTTTGGTTTGTTGGTTAAGATAAGCCATCGCTGTTTGTTCATCCATTTCAATAGCCATTTCTACGGCGCGTTTGGCGGCTGCTAATAATCGTTCACTTTCGGCTTTGAGTTTAAAACTTTCTTGTACTAAATCGGCGATTTGGGTTTGAACTTCATCAGACAACATAGGAATAATTATTTTACTGGTGTCATTACTAGAAATATTAGTCTGAACACCACCTGTCCCTATTCTTTCCAATTGATATTCACCGACAATAGAATTAAGCATCAGCATTAAAACTAATGGATTGTAACTTCTAGGCGTGACACGCATTATCCTTTGATTGATTAGAGCAGTAATACCCTTTGGGATTACGCATGTATTGCCAATCGTTCCAGACATAGACAATAAAATATCACCCTCGACTGCAACATCATTTTCACTGATTGTCATTTGTTCAAGTGGGAGATATGCCGTATTGGATATATCTAAAAATCCCTTTTTAATGTTGTTAATGCGAATTAGTGGCACGCCAGCACCTTCCAAGTAATCGTCACTTTTGTATGGATAACCCGTTGAATAATTTTCGATAAATTCACTCAACGTCTTGCAGGGTAGCTGATTAATACGCGACATCATTTCTTCATACTTCGGTTGGTAATATTCCGCATCAAGCCGCCCTGTGGCAAGAAATGAATCTTTGAATGATTTGATGTTGACCTTTTCGGTTGATGGCAAAAAATCCGCCATGCCTAAGGTGTTGAGTAGCAGGGTTTCGGCTTGGATATAGACGGATGTTGATTTCTGAAATTTAGCCTGCGATTCAAGTACAACTTTTTCAATATTTTCTTGAAAAGAATTACTTGGCAATCCAACCGATATATCTTGAAATTCAATTAACTTAATTTCTGGTCTTGTTGCCTTAATTCCGCGTCTACGCAATTGGCTATATCCATAGTTGCTGTTAAAAAATGTAGACAAGTAATATGGGTTTATCTCACTTTTTAAACGTAATAAACCAACATGGGCGATTGTATTAGCCCCTACAAACTCATCTGTAACAACAGCGCTTTTACCAAAATAAATACCTGTTTTTGTTACCAAAACATCATGTTTTTTTAACGTTGATCTTTTCAATGTTTTTGCGTGTTTAACTGAAATTTTCCGACAAGAGCTTGCATCAATCCAGCCGTTTTTAACAGCTTCACTCAAAACGAATGTAATACCTTTATCTACATAGTCAGCACTACCATGATCGCCATCTGTTATCAAGGAGCAACAGTCGGATAAATATCTAATTTCCAATCCACTAGAAATTAGTTTAAAAAATGGTTTTAAAAATGCTGGTGAATAATATTCTGCACCAATTGTTATTCCATTTTCTAAGTCCGAAAGCAATATCTCGCTAATCTCAAGCCCTTTCAACAATTCCCGGTAACGGGTTTCATCGAAAGGGCTTAGAGAAAAAAACTTAGACTCTCCTTTTTGGCAAACTCAATAAACGCCTCGGCAATGCCGTCTTTCGTCAGTCCATCGTGGTTAAACAAATCATGCTTAACAATCAAATGTTCGTGCGTATCCAATACCGGCGAACCATCGGTATTTTTGACATAGATTTTGTCGCCGGAATTATCCTTGCTTGGCTCTTGCATAGTGGCAAAGAAAATCGGGTAATCATCGACTTTGGGACATAGCCTTTCGTCCCATTTTTGCACCAGTAACACACTGGTTTTGGTGCCGGTGTGCGGTTTAAAAACATTGCCATGCAAGCCGACCACCGCCAAAATCCGGCAGTGTCCGGCGATAAATTCGCGGATTTGTTTGTCGCTGGAGTTGTTGAATCGGCCTTGCGGCAACACCACCGCCATGCGTCCGCCGGGTTTTAAGAAGTTAAGGTTGCGCTCGATGAACAAAATATCGCGGCCAACGTTAGCTTGGTATTTGCCGTTGTCTTTTTTGCCCAGTTCGTATTTCGCCAAAATGCGTGTTTCTTTGATGTCGCCCGCAAACGGCGGGTTGGCCATTAAAATGTCAAAGCCAAAATCACGGTTGCTGTCTTTGGACAGGCGCAGTTTGCGTAATTTTTTCCAGCCTTCGCCGTAAATGTCCAGCCAGTCTTCGTCTTTGGTCTTTTCGTCCCAGCGTTCATAATCCAGGGTGTTTAGATGCAACACGTTGGTTTGTCCATCACCGGCAATTAAATTGAGGGTGCGCCCGACCCGCACGGCTTTTTCGTCAAAATCAATGGCAAACACTTTGTCGTTCACATAATCAGTACAGCGGGCGGGTTTCTGCTCCAAGGTGAACAAGTGGCTTTTGTTCAGGCCCTCCTCTTTCATGATCTGCTCCCAGACATGAAAGATGCCGTGTACGGGGAAGCCGCAACTGCCTGCGGCGGTGTCGATCAGCGTTTCATGCTCTTGCGGGTTAAGCATTTTGACGCACATATCAATGACGTAGCGCGGCGTGAAATATTGGCCTTTTTCGCCTTTGCTGGATTTGTTGATTAAATATTCAAAGGCTTCATCCACCACGTCCAAATTGGAGTTAAACAGTTTTACGCCTTCCAGCGAGGATATACACACCGCTAAATGACTGGGGGTCAGTTGCAATTTGGCGTCATCGGTGAATACGCCGTCCCATTTACCCCGCGCTTTGTCGAATAAATCCTGAATTTTGGTTTTTTAATTCGGTTTCGGTATCGCCGTAATTTCTGAACACCAGATGACGTTTTTTGTCGCGCCCACCTTCCATTTCGTCATAGAGCTTGGTAAAAACCAGTTTGAACAATTCTTCAAAAACATCGACCCCGGCATTGGCTAATACTTCATCTTCCATTTCGAGAATCAAATCTTTCAGCGATTTTTTCTCGTTAACCAGTTTGTCGTGTTTAATCAGGTCATCAATCGTCCAGCGTTCCGACAAGATGTCGGACAGTTTTTCGGTCGCTTTCGGTAACGTGGGGATGTCTTCAAAATAATTAGGATCTTTGCGCTGGTAGTAAGAAATCTGGTCGCCGTTTGTCCAAACAGCAATTGGCGCGCCGGTCGCGTTGCAATAGGATTTGAGTTGTTCTTTACCGTCTTTGAGTTTGGGCTTTTTTAGTTCCACCAAGATGTAGGGAACAGTGGGGCGGTCTTTATCGAAAATGCAAATGTCCGCGCGTTTGGTTTCCCGTCCAAAGGTCACGCCATATTCAATGGCGATGCGGTCAACTGGATAATTTAAATCCTGAATTAACACCATCAAATAAAGTTGGCGCACGACTTCTTCGGGCGTGAGTTTTATTTCTTTGGCGCGTTTTAAGCAAACAACATAAGGCGTGGCTTTGCCGCGTGTGTCCTTAACGATAATGCTGTTTTCCAGGGTTTGGATTTGTGCAGAGCTAAACTGGGTGAGTTTGTAGGCGGAATCTTTTAATAGGGTGGAGAGTAAATGAGTCATGATGATGTTTTGTGGGTGAGGTGAGGCTCAGTTTATGTGCAATAAGGCGGCTCGTCACCTTGTATGATTGAAATGAGTAAAATATAAGCCAAAAGATCAAGTAAGCTTTAACCGTTTATTGGGAGGCCGTCCTGCCCTGAGGACTAAGTACAAGATCATATTTCTTTTAACATTTGCGCTGAGTCAAATGGCTTTAGACATTTGCTGAAAACAGCTAAAGCCGTTTTACTCCTGTTAAAAGACTTTTGAACGACTACTTATTGTAGATTGGCCCCGCCCTAGGTTGCGGCTATCTTGTGGGGGCGGCTTTAGCCACCCTGTGGCGACTAAAGTCGCCCCCACATCTAGTCATTCGTCAGCATATCAAATATTTGGCTGAAGCAGCTTGCTAATCAGGATGTTTTTTGAAGCATCAGGAGCAAGCATCGATTTCTCTGCACCGTCCCGGCCGCACCCTTTTCTGATCATCGTTGAAAAACGCCAGTCTTGCGACTCCATTGGCTTCATATCGGACAATGCGGTAAAAAATGCTAGAATTACCGTTTTTATGCAAGCCGAGAACTTCCCTTATCCATGTTTAATACCTTAAAGCTTCCCCTTGAGTCACTGAAACTGAATGTCGATTTGACCGGCTTTGAATTCCCGCAAGTGCCCGCTTTGCCGGGCACTATTTTAGGGCAGCCCAGAGCCCAGTCCGCGCTGGAATTTGGCGTCGCGATGCGCAACCCCGGCTACAATATTTTTGTGATGGGGGAGCCGGGATTGGGTCGGTTGTCGATGATTACCCATCATCTGAACGCTCAGGCTAGAACGCTGCCCGCGCCGCCCTCCTATGCGTATGTCGATAATTTTGGCAACCCTAGAGAGCCGGTGGCCGTTGAGCTGCCAGCCGAGCATGGGGCAACGCTTAGCAAGGACATCGAAAAACTGATCGATAACCTGCTGGCGACTTTTCCCGCCGCCTTCGAAAGCCCTACTTACCAGCAAAAAAAGGGCGCTATCGAACGCTATTTTAACCAGCACTATAACAACGCCATCGATCTGGTCGACAAAAAAGCCCAATCCTTAGACATTGCCTTGTTCAGAGAAAGCGAATCGATTACTTTTGCGCCGGTCAGAGACAATAAGGCGCTGAATGACGATCAATTCACCCTGTTGCCGCAATCGGAACGCGACACTTTTCAAAAGCATGTTGAGGAACTGGAGGTCTATTTGAGCGATGTGTTACTGGAATTGCCCCAATGGCGCAGGGCCATGGTTGAAAAAATCAAGCAACTGGATAATGACACCATCAGCTTGGCGATAGAGCCGTTGTTCGCCGAGTTGCATGACAGCTATCAAAATATCGATGATGTTGTGACCTTTTTAGCGGAAATCAAAAAAAACCTCAGCAACACCATTGCCGATTATCTGATGCCTAGCCAAATGCCGGAGCCGCAAGACAGCACCGGCAAACGGCTGTTGCTGACCGAGCTGTACACGCCCAATATTCTGGTCGATAACCTGCATGAAAGCGGCGCGCCGGTCATTTACGAAGCACATCCCGTTTATCAAAATCTGTTCGGCCGCATTGAATACGTCAGCGATCAGGGCACGCTGGTCACCAATTATCGGCGGATTTGCGCAGGCTCCTTGCATAAGGCCAATGGCGGTTATCTGATACTCGACGCCGAAAAACTGCTGACTTATCCGTTCGTCTGGGACGGCCTTAAACGCGCGTTGCAATCCGGCCGCATCGAAATTGAATCGCCTTATTCGGATTTGGGCATCAACACCATTACCCTCAAGCCGGAAGTCATCCCGCTGAACGTTAAAGTCATCCTGGTCGGCTCCCGGGATATTTACTATCTGCTGGAAGAATTGGATGATGAATTTAACGAGATGTTCAAAATCCTTGCCGATTTTGACAATTACATCCCGCGTACCGATGAGACCACCCAGCGTTTTATACTACTGATGATTAAACAGGCCGCAGATTCTGGCGGACAGCCGTTGACGCGGGCAGCCATTGAAGGCCTGCTTGAGCACAGCTGTCGATTGTCTGAAAACCAGCATCATTTTTCCGCCCGCATCAAAGATTCGCTGGAAATTATCGCCGAAGCCAACCTGTTTTGTAAGCGGGACAAGCAGCCGGTTTGCGACCGGTCGCATATAGAACAGGCTTTATCCGCAAGAGAGCATCGCAACGGCAGAATGCCCGAGAATATACTCGAAGAAATGCTGGTCGGCACCATCCTGATCGATACCGAGGGCGAGGCAATCGGCAAAGTCAACGGCTTAACCGTGCTGGAAGTCGGCGGCAGCAGCTTTGGTGCGCCGGTGCGGATTACCGCCAGCGTTTACCCCGGCTCCCGAGGCATCGTTGATGTCGAGCGCGAGGTGGAACTGGGACAGGCCATCCATTCCAAAGGCGTGATGATCCTGACCGGCTATCTGGGACACACCTATGCCCAGCAATTCCCGCTAGCCATATCGGCCAGCATCGCCATTGAGCAATCCTATGGTTATATCGACGGCGACAGTGCCTCGCTGGCCGAACTGTGCTGCCTGATTTCCGCGCTGACCCGGACGCCGATTAAACAGACTTTCGCGGTGACCGGCTCGATCAACCAGTACGGCGAAGTGCAGGCGGTCGGTGGCGTTAACGAAAAAATAGAGGGCTTCTTCAGACTATGCCAAGCGCGTGGCCTTAACGGACAACACGCCGCCATTATCCCTGCCGCCAACAAGCGCAACCTGATGCTGAAACAGGAAGTGATTGATGCGGTAGCCAAAGGACTGTTTGCGGTTTATGCGGTGTCCTGCGTCGATGAAACCTTGGAATTACTGACTGGGCAAGCAGCTGGCGTGTTAGATGATGCAGGCTTGTACCCAGAAGACAGTATTAATTTTAAAGCCATTTTCCGGCTGAAGGAGATTTCGGATATGGCTACGGATGAGGATGATAAGGAGGAAGGTGTGTAGGCCGGAAACACCGGTTCTCGCTGCCGCTCGAATTGACTTATTCCGGTTACAGGGCTATTGTTAGCCGACTAATCAACCAAGGGTTTGATCTATGGCTACGATTACATTTGATACATTAAAATTCGCCAACACACTGAAAGAAGCCGTTCACCATCATATTTTATGATTAACCGACATGACCTATAGCGAAGACTTTTTTATTCTGGCCCAGCAGCTGATCGATGCCGGTCGCTTTATCGACAGCCAAGGTTGGGTGCCTGCAACCAGCGGCAATTTTTCCGCACGGCTGCCTGACGGTACCATCGCGATTACCGTTTCCGGCAAGCACAAAGGCCGCTTGCAACTCGACGATATTATGCTGATCGATAGCGACGCTAACCCGCTGGACGGCAAAAAACCGTCGGCGGAAACAGTCCTGCATACTTCGCTGTATAAACGATTCCCAGAAATTCAGTCGGTACTGCATCCGCATTCGCTCAACGCCACGTTGATCTCGCGGTTATTCTGCTCCGAAATCGTGTTGGCAGATTATGAGTTGTTAAAAGCCTTCGCTGGAATTAATACCCATGAAAGTCGGGTGGTGATCCCGATTTTTGCCAACGACCAGGATATTGCCCGCCTAGCCGAGCAAGTAGAGCAATACCTGGACGAACATGGCGCAATAGTCGCCTACATCATTGCCGGACATGGACTTTATACCTGGGGCGGTTCGGTGCAAGAAACGCTGCGCCATCTTGAGGCAGTGGATTTTTTATTTGATTGTGAATTACGACTGCACAGACATACGAGTTAGTGCACAGAGAAAGGCGCGCATAGCACGCCCTACCCTAGGTCGCCCTGACAAAGAACACGCATTGCAGGGCGATTACCGAAAACTATAAGGAGCCAAAAATTATGAGCGCATTAACTGTTTACCCCGATAACCAGGCTCAGCTGGGCGAAACCATCACCGATTTTACTGCCATTCAGGATAGTCTGAACGCAATCGGCGTACAATTCGAGCGCTGGACAGCCAACTGCGAATTTGCCGCGAGCGCCGACCAGGACACCGTACTTGCCGCCTACAGCGAGTCAATAGATCGCCTGAAACAGCAATACGCTTTCCAATCTGTCGATGTGGCCAGCTTAAATCCCGACCACCCCGAAAAAGCCGCGTTCCGGCAGAAGTTCCTTGCCGAACACATCCATGCCGATTTTGAAGTGCGCTTTTTTGTCGAAGGTCGCGGCCTGTTTTCCCTGCACGTTGGCGATAAAATCTATGCCGTACTGTGCGAACAAGGCGATTTAATCAGCGTACCGGCCAACACCCCGCACTGGTTCGATATGGGCGCTTATCCCAGTTTCAAATGTATCCGATTATTTACCACGCCGGACGGCTGGGTGGCCGATTTTACCGGCAGCGACATTTCCACGTCGTTCCCGACCCTTGACCAATACCTTGCCGCGTTGTGATGATTAAAGCCATCGTCACTGATATTGAAGGCACCACCTCGTCGATTCTATTCGTTAAGGAGGTGCTGTTTCCTTATGCGCGAGCCCATCTGGCCGACTATGTGCGCCGCCACACAGACGACCCGCAGGTTAAACCGCTGTTGGAAGATGTCTGCAAAGAAGTCGACGCAACGTTATCTACCGAACAAATTATCGGTCAATTAATCGAGTGGATAGACCAAGATAAAAAAGCCACACCGTTAAAGGCTCTGCAAGGTTTGATCTGGGAGGCCGGTTACCGGCAAGGCGACTTTAAAGGCCATGTTTATCCCGATGCCGTAGAAAGGCTCAAAGCATGGAAAAGTCAGGGGCTGGATTTATACATCTATTCTTCCGGTTCCGTCTACGCGCAAAAACTGTTGTTCGCGCATACCGAATATGGCGATTTGACACCGCTGTTTTCCGGCTATTTCGATACCCATATCGGCGGCAAAAAAGACCGCTCGTCGTATGACAACATAGCCGAGCGACTGGCACTACCAGCAAACCAGCTAGTGTTTTTATCAGACATTAAAGAAGAGCTGGATGCTGCCAAAGCCGCAGGGTTTGAAACCATCTGGCTGATCCGAGACAGCGCACCCGACGTGCAAGCCGAGCATCGGCAGGTGCATAGTTTTGATCAAATCGATGTAGGCCGGAATAAGACCACCCAAGGCTCTCCTGAGCAACGTCGAAGGGCGTAGCGCGAGGTGGCGTTGCCGGCGGATCTCGGTGTGTTTGCCGGAAAAGCTTCCGCTCAAACAGGCTTATTCCGGCCTACGTCCTACCCCTTCTCTGAAACCCCAAAATAATACCCGGAGCATATGCACTGTGTTATGCTTTTTTCACTCAATACCGGTCTGTGTAAAATGCATGAGGAAACTTATATGGGTTTAGCATTAAAAGATACTCAACACCATTGCTACGGCGATTATCTAACTTGGCCTGAGGAGGGTCGCTATGAGCTGATCGACGGCAGCGCCTATGCAATGTCTCCTGCTCCTGATCTGGCGCATCAGGATGTGGCCGGCGAAATTTATCTCCAGGCTCGTTTGGCACTTAAGGGTAAACCTTGCCGCGCTTTCATTGCGCCGGTCGATGTCCGATTGCCGAAACAGGATGAAGCAGATGAACAGATCGATACCGTCGTACAGCCGGACGTATTGGTGGTCTGCGACAGCAGCAAACTGAATCGGCGCGGAGTGCGCGGTGCACCGGACTGGATAGTGGAAGTGTTGTCGCCGTCCACGGCCGGACACGATCAAATCAGAAAACGTCATCTTTACGAACGCCATGGCGTAAAAGAATACTGGTTGATTCACCCGATTGATCGGGTGTTGACCGTTTACCGTTGGGTCGACGGCGAATACGGCAAGCCCGAACTCTACGAACTCAATGGCGAAACTCAGGTCGGTGTGTTACCGGATATTGTGATTCAGTGGGATGAATTAGCGGCACGATTGCCGGTTGATTATTGACGTTTGACGGATAAAGCAAAAAGTCCCGTAGGGTGCGCACCGCGCACCCTTTCCGGATTTCAGCATTAAGCGGCATCGTAAAGGGGCGCGATGCGACCCCTACCCGGCTTATTCCCGCCTACGTCCATAAAAATATGCAGGCAAAAGGCATTGGGTTAAGTGATGGCGTTATTCGATTCGCATTAAAAGAAGTACTGTAGATCGGACAACAGCTTTTCGTCGCCCGACATTTTAGCTAGATTGATTTGACTAAAGCAACTTAACCAATGCGGCAACAAGGCCGATAGAGAATGCCATGAGTCCGCCTAACTTGATGATCAGGCGTTGCTCCAGTAACTCCATAGCGTTTTTTAAGTCGTCTTTAGTGGCCAAATCCTTGAG
>JBCKWP010000016.1:0-24426 GCA_038922455.1 Methylobacter sp.
ACGTGCTTTTTAGTTTGGTGTTTTTGGTGGGAGTTCCGGTGACTAAGATAATGGTGATGATTGCGGTGGTTTTGATGCTGGTGATTGGGTTTTTCGGGCTGAGAAATTTTAAAAAGCAAGGTTGATAGTGCTTAAAGTTTGTCGACGCTATCTATTTCACGACCCTACGTATCGTATTTTTCAGATAACTGTAACAGCACAAAAACCGCCCCAGTCCCGCCGTCTTTGGGCGGTGCGGAGCAAAATGCCTGAACGCCCTGGTGCTGTCTCAGCCATAAGTTGAGGTTGTTCTTTAATACCGGGTGATTGTCAGCCGAACGATAGCCCTTGCCGTGAATGATATGTACACAGCGACAGCCATCTTCTACACAGTCGTGCAGAAAGTGCAGCAGTTGCCGTTTGGCTTCATTGCTGGTCAATCCATGCAGGTCGATTTCCGCATCCAGTCCAAACTGCCCTTTGCGCAGTTTTTTTAGGACATTATGCTGTAGACCCGGCGCCATAAAGCTCAGCGAGTCTTCAATGCCCACTGTTTCCACATCAAACTCAGCTGCGCTGCTTAAGTGTTCCTGCACATTCACTGTCTGCGATTTAGGGAAGGGCTTTGGTTTGTTACCTGCGGTTAACAGCACTTTATCGCTTTTTACGGCATGTACTTTACCGATGGTTTGACGAAATAAATCACCGTCTTCTGGAGTAAGGTAAGTTTTTGCCACGAAAGCTGATTTTGTTGAGTATTGTTGCTAATATGGTTGATTTTATAGCTTAATCGGCTTGAGGGCGATTGATAATGCATATTTTGTTGAGTAATGATGATGGCTACTTAGCTGAAGGACTTATAGCATTAGCCAATGCATTGCGTGTACATGCCGAAATATCGGTGGTAGCTCCGGATAGAAACCGCAGTGCGGCAAGTAATTCTTTAACGTTGGAAATGCCGTTACGCGCTTATCCGACGGACAACGGCTTCATTAAAGTTGATGGCACACCCACCGACTGCGTGCATCTGGCCATCACCGGCTTGCTTAAAAAAGAGCCGGACATGGTTTTTGCAGGGATTAATCATGGCTCCAATTTAGGTGATGATGTGCTGTATTCGGGTACTGTCGCGGCGGCAACTGAGGGGCGTTTTTTAGGTTTGCCTGCCGTTGCCATTTCGTTGGCAGGCAGTAATCCCAGCCATTTTGAAACTGCTGCACATGTTGCGGTGACGCTGTTGCAGCAATTGATTAACAACCCCCTTCCGCAAGATACCATTCTTAACGTTAATGTGCCGGATGTCGCCATTAAAGACTTAAAAGGCTATCAGGCAACCCGACTGGGACAACGACATAAATCGGAGCCCGTCATCAAAAGTAAAGATCCTCGCGGACGGGTTATTTACTGGGTAGGGCCGCCAGGGGCAGAGCAGGATGCTGGCCCCGGAACTGATTTTTATGCCATTAATACGGGTTTTGTGTCGGTTACCCCGCTACAACTGGATTTAACCTGGTATGAACGGCTTAATGATTTAAAGGCGTGGTTGCCCACGGAGCATGATTTATGATTCAAAACCTGCAAGGCATTGGCATGACCTCACCGCGCACCCGTGAGCGCATGATTAACCGCTTAATCGAACAAGGTATCAGCAGCCATAAAATTCTGGATGTCATGCGCAATACGCCCCGGCATATTTTTATGGATGAAGCATTGTCCCACCGGGCTTATGAAGATACCGCCTTGCCGATTGGCTACAACCAGACGATTTCCCAGCCTTATATTGTCGCCAAAATGACCGAGCTGCTACTGGTGTCATCAGGTCGATTAGCAAAAGTATTGGAAATAGGTACTGGTTGTGGGTACCAAACGGCAATTTTGGCGCAATTGGTCGATCATGTTTATTCCGTGGAAAGAATCGCACCGTTACAGAAAAAAGCCAAAGATCGCCTCTGGGATTTGAAACTTAAGAATGTCAGTTACTTGCACAGTGATGGTGGTTGGGGATGGCCTGATCATGCACCGTATGATGGTATTTTGGTGGCTGCTGCACCGCCGGAAATACCGGAAATGCTGTTGCAGCAGATGGCTGTCGGCGGTGTGATGATTATCCCGATTGGCAAAGGCAGCAGCCAACAGTTACAGAGAGTGACGCGCACAGAAAGCGGTTATGAAGTTGAAAAACTGGAGCCGGTTGTATTTGTCCCTTTTTTATCAGGAAGGAAATAAACCTATTTCAATAAGGGCGCGACAAAAACATTGCAAAAACCCTTATTTTTTAATGCGCTTAGACATAAAAACGTAGAGGGAAAATTATCTGCTTAAAAGAGCAGAATGCGCTTGTGCTTTTGGTGATTGACTACGAAATTAAAGGATGATGCTGCGAGGGAAGGTATAACCGGACAGACTAGCTGCCCGGTATCCCCTTACTTATTTCTTTTTATTGCGTTCGCTCACTTCTTTGATAACTTCTTCCGACACGTTTTTCGGGCACGGTAAATAGTGCGAGAATTCCATGGAGAACTGACCGCGACCTGAGGTCATGGTGCGTAAGTCACCGATGTAACCGAACATTTCGCTCAGTGGCACATCTGATTTAATCCGAACACCGGTTACACCGGCATCCTGAGATTTGATCATGCCACGGCGACGGTTAAGGTCACCAATAACATCACCGACATGATCAGATGGTGTGAAGGTATCGACTTTCATGATCGGTTCGATCAATTGCGGCCCCGCTTTCGGAATCGATTGACGGAAAGCGGCTTTCGCAGCAATTTCAAACGCAATCGCCGAGGAGTCAACCGCGTGGAAACCACCGTCGAGTAAAACAACTTTAAAGTCCAAGCAAGGGAATCCGGCCAGAACCCCTTTATCCAGCATGCTTTTAAAGCCTTTTTCTACTGCCGGCCAATATTCGCGCGGTACGTTACCGCCGGTAACCGCCGATTCAAACACAAAACCGCTGCCTGGCTCGCCTGGCTCAATCCGGTAGCTGATCTTGCCGTATTGGCCTGAACCGCCTGATTGTTTCTTGTGGGTATATTCATCTTCAACCGATTTGGTAATGGTTTCGCGGTAAGCCACCTGTGGTTTGCCAACGATAACCTCAACACCGTGGGTACGTCTTAAGATGTCGACTTTAATGTCAAGATGCAACTCGCCCATGCCTTTAAGAATGGTTTCGCCGCTGTCTAGATCGGTTTCGACGTGAAAAGAAGGATCTTCCTGAATCATCTTGCCCAGCGCGATGCCCATTTTTTCGGAAGCCGCTTTGTCTTTCGGTGAAATGGCTAACGAGATAACGGGATCAGGGAACACCATCGGCTCCAAGGTAGCCGGGAATTTAGGATCGCACAGCGTGTGACCGGTTTGCACGTTCTTCATGCCCAGTACCGCAACAATATCGCCGGCTTGAGCCGAATCAAGTTCGTTACGAACATCCGCATGCATTTCGACAATACGACCGATACGCTCGGTTTTTCCGGTAAAGGTGTTGAGTACCGAGGTGCCTTTCTCCAGTCTGCCGGAGTAAATGCGCAGGAAGGTCAACGCGCCAAAACGATCGTCCATGATTTTAAACGCTAAAGCGCGCAACGGTTTGTCGGCATCAACGATAGCGAAAGTGCCTGTTGGATTGCCTTCGATGTCAACTTCGGGCTGCGGTTTAACTTCTGTAGGGCAAGGCAGGTAATCGATAACGCCGTCAAGCACCAACTGCACACCTTTATTTTTGAAAGACGAGCCGCAGAAAGTCGGGAAGAAATCCAGATTAATCGTACCTTTGCGGATACAACGCTTGATGGTGTCGATATCGGGTTCTTCGCCTTCCAGATATTTTTCCATGACATCGTCAAACTGATCGGCAACTTGGTCGATTATTTTTTCACGCCATACTTCGGTGTCCGCCAGCATATCGGCAGGAACGTCTTGAATGGTGTAGTTCATTGGGTCGCCGGACTCATCCCATATCCAGGCTTTGCGAGTCAGAAGGTCGACTACGCCGGAGAATTGGTCTTCAGTGCCGATAGGCAGGACCATAACCACGGGTATAGCGCCAAGTACCTCTTCAACTTGTTTAACCACACGATAAAAATCGGCGCCAATGCGATCCAGTTTGTTGATATAGATAACTCGGGCTACTTCAGAGTCGTTGGCATAACGCCAGTTGGTTTCCGATTGGGGTTCTACGCCGCCTGAACCACAAAAAACGCCGATGCCGCCATCAAGCACTTTCAGCGAACGATAAACTTCAATAGTAAAATCAACGTGCCCTGGGGTGTCGATGATATTGAAACGATAGTCTTTCCAGAAACAGGTGGTCGCAGCAGCCTGGATGGTGATGCCGCGCTCTTGCTCCTGTTCCATGAAGTCTGTGGTTGCCGCGCCATCGTGTACTTCACCGATTTTGTGGATTTTACCAGTCAGCTTTAAAATCCGCTCGGTAGTCGTTGTTTTACCGGCATCGACGTGAGCGAAGATGCCAATATTTCTGTAATGCGCTAAATCTGTCATGTTTTTACTCTAAAGTTGGGCATAAAAAACTTTTTTGGTGACTTTTTTCAATGAAGCGTTCGAACAATGTACACATAAATTGAAGGCTCGTACCGGGGCGGCAGCTACCTACCATAACCGCAATCACACAACCTAAGACTCGATGGCGGAGCCATCGGAGCGTCGGATACATGCAGGTAGCTTAGCCGAGTGAGGTGCATTTATTTAAGTCACATCACTGCTCACTCCAGCTTCGAAAGCTCTCCATTATAACCTTAAAACCTTATAAAAACATAGAGGAACCCATGCATTATGTTCGGCTAACGTTAAAAAGCGCGCAAATAGATATTTAAGTAGGTGTCCATAACTGTTTTAACAACTTTTGAACCATTACTTACCACCTCGCCACCTCGCGCTACACCCTTCAACAAGACTCTCCTGAGCACCGGCCGAAGGACGGGCTTGGGCGGCCTTATTCCTGCCTACTCAACAACCCCAAATATTCCTCTTCACTAATCACCTGCACACCTTTTTCAATAGCGGCAGCGATTTTTGCTGCGCCCACATCGGAACCGGTGACCAGGAAATAGGTTTTCCCGGTCACCGAGCTGCCCACTTTTGCACCCCAACGCTTGGCTTCCTTACCCATCTCCTCACGCTTGCCGTGAATCATGGCGCCGGTGAAGACAATGGTTTTGCCGGAAATCGGGCTGATGTTTTGTTGCTGCTCGGCAATTAACGGCGTTTGGATCAGATTAAAACCCAGCCGGTGGATTTGCATAAAATCGGTTTTTATTTTTGCCAAACATTCAACCACGGCGGCGCTGGTTTTCTCGGCGAAGCCTTCGATATTCATCACGTCTTCGACGGTCAGGTTGAAAATATCCAGCAAATAATGATGTTGCAGCAGACGTTCGCAATTGCCAAGACCCATCCGATGAATACCGAAAGCGCCCAGAAAGCGCCAGTCCTCGATGGCTTCGGTTCTGCTGCGCTGCAATTGATCCAGCAGGTTTTGCGCGGTTTTGTCGCCGAAACCCATGTCCTGCAATTGCGCCATGTCCAGCTGATAAACGGCATAAACCGAGTTGACGCCGGAAGCGTGAAGTTTTTCTACGGTTTTTTGCCCGAAACCATCGATATTCGCCAGCGTTCTGAAAAAATGCTCGATGGTGTTTTCAATTTGCGCCGGGCATTGTGTGGTGTTCAGGCAATAAAGGTAATCGCTATCCCAAACCAGCTCGCTGCCGCAACTGGGGCAATGCTCGGGAATCTGCGGCGTTTTCGGGATAATGACCCGCTCGATTTTGGGGATCACCAAGCCTGAGCGCGTTAATTCGATCAACGTGCCCTCACCGATGCCCAGCTCTTTGACCATGCCGTAATGGTGCGCCGTCGCCCTGGAAATCACCGCGCCGCTGAGTTTGGTCGGCGTAAGCTCCGCAACCGGATTGACCCGGCCGGAACGGGAGGTTTGCGGGGTGACTTTAAGCACGACCACTTCGGCGGTTTCTACATTGCTTTTATAGGCAATCTGCCAGCGGTGGTGGTGCCGCGTTGCGCCCATGTATTGTTTTATTTTCTCATTATCGATCAGCTCGAAAACGACGCCGTCAACATCATAATCGACCAGCATGTAAACAGTTTCAATAACGTGGTCGAAGTCGGCCAGCACTTCGGCGGCGCTGCCTTGCCACGCGGGCAATTGGGAGAACGGAAAAAACACCGCCGCATGGTTTTGTATGGCTTCCAAGGCATGTTGTTCCAGGTCTTTTTCTTTGATGATGCTGGCCTGAAAGTTACGGGAGTTTTCAAAAAAACCGGCTAAATGGCTGTTGAAATAAGTTTGTCTGACCACGATTTCGCCAGCGCCCTGCCCTCTTTTACCGTTGCCGCCGACTTTCAAGCCGCGTTCGAACACACGGCTAATGTCGGTGCCTTTGCGGCCGTCGCCGCGTGTATACAGCAATTTTCCGTCATCGTAAGCCGCATAGCCGTCCAGCTTGGGCGTGGCGCGAATCATCAGCGTGGACGAATTGACGTTGCAGTCTTCGGCAGCTTTTTCCAATCGGGACAGCCATTTTTCGATGCCGCTACGCGTATAGGTTTTTTCGGTCGAGAGCATCGGCTCCGGCAACGCAACGGTCTTGCCGACAAAGGCGAGTTCCGGTTCGACGGTTGCTAAGTAGGGATTGTGCGGGTGGCGTTTTTGCAGTTCCGCTAGGAAAACAGCGTCATACAGCGCGTCGGAAATAAGCGGTTCGCCGCCTCGATACAGCGCGTTGCAGATTTGCAAAAACTCAAGTAGCTGGCCATCGGTCAGTTGCTTAGGGGTGGCCTGGGCTGCGATTTGAGCAATCAGCTCGGGGGATAAATGAGTTGTTTCCAGGCCGGCTTGTTTAAGAAGCGCTAATTGTGTATTACTGAGTGGCATTAAATAACCTGATCGGTTGAAGCTTCAATCGGGGCTAAAGCCCCTCCTACAACACTAGGCACAACTTGACGCTGAATGGTTACAAGTTTTCTAGGCTAGAGGTTCCCAAGCTGGAGCTTGGGAACCTGCACAACTCACAAACTCTGCCGAATGGCTTGAACAGTCGCATCGGTCAGCGTCTGTCTTCTGTGATCAAGAACCACACCGTCCAATCTCTCTGCCAGCAGGTTGATAGTTTCTATGTAGTCGTCAAAAACAGCCGGCGCATCATCCAATGCTTCGGGCTGCATAAAAAACACGATGCCGGGACAGTAAAACTGGTCTAAATCTTTTTCCGGAAATGTGCCCGGCTCTACGATGCAGGCCACGCCAAAATCAACCAGCCGGTTCGCGTCCAGGCGTTCGAATATTTTCAAACTGCCGTATTCAAGCCCGACCATTTCGAAAGCTTCAATCAAATCGGCGCCGTTAAAATCTTCGTCCGCCTTGGTGATGATGCTGAACTGAATAATAGCCGGTGCGGCGGCTCGCTGCTGAGGCTCTGCGTCGTCATCTTCAGGATAATAGTCCTCATCATCTTCCTCGTAATAGCGATCCGTTTTATCATGGGCTTGATGACCGCCGACGCTACTGTTAGCCGTCGTAACCGGAGTAACATCAAAATCATCCCTTGGATCTATCGCCACCGCTTCATCGTCATCGTACATCTCCAGCTCTTCCTGGGCTTTTTTATCTCTTAAATAGCCCCAAACCAACATGCCGATGACCACAGCCATGCCGGTTGCAATAATTACAACTCTTAATATTTCTTTATCCATTAAATTTCCGCCAGACTCACTGCTTCTTCAATATCAACTGCGACCATCCGGGACACGCCCGGCTCTTTCATAGTAACACCTGTCAGCTGTTTTGCAATTTCCATAGTCACCTTGTTATGGGAAATATACAAAAATTGCACTGTTGCCGACATTTCTTCGACCATTTTTGAAAACCGCCCAACATTAGCATCATCCAACGGCGCATCGACTTCGTCCAGCAAACAAAAAGGCGCCGGATTGAGTTCAAAAATCGAGAACACCAATGCAACCGCCGTTAAAGCTTTCTCCCCACCTGACAACAAATGAATGGAGCTATTTTTCTTACCGGGAGGTCTGGCAATGATGTTGACGCCCGATTCCGGCTCATCTTGTTCAGTCAGTTCCAGATAGGCATGACCGCCGCCGAACAATTTAGGGAACTTTTCCTGCAAGCCGGTATTTATTTTATCGAATGTTTCTTTAAAACGCAGCCGACTTTCCTTATCGATCTTGCTGATCGCCTGATCCAGAGTTTGCAAGGCTTCCATTAAATCGGCATGTTGTTCGTTCAAAAAATTGATTCGTTCTGACTGCGCTTTGAATTCCTCAATCGCAGTCAGATTAATAGTACCTAATCTTTCGATTTGAGCCAACAAGTCGTCAACGGTTCTTTTCCAGCTATGCTCTTCGGCCTGTTCTGGCAAGCTGTGCAACACCTGCTCGACATCCGCATCAATTTCTTTAAGCTGTTCATTGACGGTTTGCTGACGCACCTTACTTTCCTGCAATTCGAACCGAATCGTATCCAATGCTTCTTTTTGCTTTTCCAGGGCGCGTTGCACTCGGATATGTTGTTCGGACAGCTGGGTTATTTCCGCTTCAAGGTCTTCCTGAAGCTGACGCTGTTGTTTCAGGCGAACCTCCATCTGCTCCTTATCGACAACCCTCTGCTCCAGTTGCTTCTTTTCCTGATCCATCGGCGTGAGCGTTTGGTGCAGGTTAAACTCCAGCTCGGCGATGCGTTCAATCGACTGCTGATGTTGCAGTTGCAAACGATCCAGCTGTTTGCCGGTCAAGGTTTCGGAAGAGCGCAGCGATTCGATCTGCGACTTGATGCTGTAAACCTGTTGCCTAGCTTCATTAGCCGACTGGTCGATACGCTGCTGCTCGGATTGCAGCTGCTGATTTAACGCATCCAGACTTTGCTTTTTTTGCTCCTGCTCGGCCATCGCCTGTTCGGCCTGCTCCAGCAACAACTGGGATTCGGCGATAGTCTCGGCATTGTCGGCGGTCTCGCTGACTATATCGCCTATATCATTACAGACCTGCTCCAGACGGCGTTGCTGATGCTCCAGCCTCGCCGAGTGTGCGCTGAATTCTGCGCTTTTTGCCGACAACTCAGCACCCAGGCTGTTGTCCTGCTGCTGGATTGATTCACGCATGACCTCCGCATCTTTCAATCCGGTTTCGACGCTTTCCAGCTGATCTTCAAGCGCTTCAATCTCGCTGTGCAGCTCTTCCTGCCGCTGTTTTAACAGGCGCAAATCTTTTTCACGCTGCAACACGCCGGTTTTACTGTCTTTTGCGCGGATTATTTTTATCCAGCTGGGGCCGAACCAGGTGCCGTCCGGGGTGATGACCGATTCATGGGCTTTAAGTTGGGAAGATAAAGTCCGCGCCGTTTCGGCATCATCGACGCAGTAAACCCCGGACAGCAAATTACTCAAATCCCAGGGTGCTTTTACTTTATCCAGCAAGTTTGTGGGGGCGACTTCAGTCGCCCAATCAGCAGAATGGGCGACTGAAGTCGCCCCCACAGATTGGGTCTCAACCAACATCAACGATTCATCGGTCAACCGCTGCAAGCCTGGAATAACCTGATCGGCGCTGTCTATGCAAATTGCTTCAAGGTAACTGCCCAACACCGTTTCAACCGCAGACTCCCAGCCCGACTGCACATCCAGAAACTCGGCAAGACGCCGGTTTTCGGACAAATCCACGGATGCTAGCCATGCACTCAGGTGCTTGTTATCTTTGCCCATCGCATGTTGTTGCAATAATTCCAGCGAGGTGATTTTGCCTTTGACGCTGTGCATTTCCGAGCGGCGGATATGCAGTTCGTCATGACAATGCTTGACCTGCTGGCGCTGCTCGCGTATCTGCTGATGCAGATTTTCAAGCTGACTTTGTAGCTCGGTGCGCTGATTCTCAATGATTTCAATGCCGGTATCCAGCGCTTCAATTTCACTTTGCAAGTCGCTAGCCTCTAGTTCACTGCGCTCGCCGTGCAGCTTATCCAGACGGATTTGCAACTGGCGGCTCTGGTAAGCCAACTGCACGGATTTTACCCTCTGCACCTCGGCCTGTTCCTTATAACTTGAGCTGGTCGTCCGGTACGCTTCCCACTGTTCTTGCCAGGAATTTCTTTGGCTTTGCGCTGTCTGCTGACTGTCTAACACATCTTCCTGACGCTCCTCGGCGACAATCAACGCTTCTTCGGCTTCAAACAATGCCTGCTTGATTTCTTCCAGCTGCTGCCTATCGGCTTCGAGTACTTGTAGCGACTGGTCGACCTGCTGGCGTAAACGGTTAATTTCAACTGCGGTTTGTTCGCGGCTGCTTTCGCTGTGTTTGATGGTCTGTTCAAGGCCGCTGACTTCGGCAACCATCTGATAATAATCGCCCTGAAAGCTGTTGGTCTGCTGTTGCTGGGTCTTATGGTCGGCACGTTGGGCTTCGATGTTGTTGTCGATGTCCCGTAACTCTACAAACAAACGGTTATGCTCGTGAGCCACTGCCTGCAATTTTTCATCCAATTGCTTGGCGGCCTGATGATAAATATTCCAACGCATCGCCAGCAACTCTAACTTGTATTGGCGCTCCTGCTGTTTAAGCTCGGTATATTTTTCGGCTTTTTCGGCTTGTTTTTGCAGATGCTTGATTTGTTTTTCGACCTCATCGCGCAAATCGTCCAGCCGCTCCAGGTTTTCACGGGTATGTTTCATCCGGGTTTCGGTTTCGCTGCGGCGTTCCTTATATTTGGACACGCCCGCCGCTTCCTCGATATGAACCCTTAATTCATCCGGCTTGGCTTCGACCATCCTGGAAATAGTGCCCTGCTCGATGATCGCATAGCTACGTGAACCTAAGCCCGTACCTAGAAAGATGTCGGTGATGTCTTTACGGCGGCAACGCGAACCGTTGAGCATAAACACCGAAGTGCCGTCA
This sequence comes from Methylobacter sp., assembly GCA_038922455.1. GTDB lineage: Bacteria > Pseudomonadota > Gammaproteobacteria > Methylococcales > Methylomonadaceae > Methylobacter_A. Next base: position 10,930 of record JBCKWP010000016.1, read on the forward strand.
CGGCTGACTTGGCGTTTGATGGCGATGGTGTCGTATTGGGAGTATTCGCCGCCCAGCTTGCCTTCGGTGTTGTTAAACACCAGTTCGACCGAAGCCGTGCTGACCGGTTTGCGTCCCGACGAACCGTTAAAGATCACATCCGCCATGCTGCCGCCACGCAAATGCTTAGCCGAACTTTCGCCCATCACCCAGCGCACCGCATCGATAATATTGGATTTGCCGCAGCCGTTAGGCCCGACAATGGCAGTCAGATTACCGCTGATCGGTATGACCGTTGGATCAACAAAGGATTTGAAACCCGAAAGCTTGATTTTTTCCAGTTTCATAGTACGGGTATGAATATCCCAACAGTTGAATTAAAATAGCTGGGTATTATTAACGATAATTAACCGAGTATCGAACTTTTTCGCCTAGAGCGCCTACTTTTGATATACAACCTTTTAAAACATAAGTAAAAAATGACCACACAACCAAGCAAAGATCTGGAAACTTTCGACAATCCCAACCCAAGTCGCGATTACACCATCCGCATCGACATCCCTGAATTTACCTGTTTATGCCCCAAAACAGGCCAACCGGATTTTGCCACTATCCAAATCGAATACGTACCAGCAAATCTGTGCGTGGAACTTAAAGCGCTCAAGCTGTACATGTGGGCATTTCGCGATCAAGGCGCATTCCATGAAGCGGTTACCAATGAAATCCTTGATGACCTTGTTAAAGCCATAGCGCCCAACTTCATGCGTATCCGCGCCGAGTTTAATGTGCGCGGCGGCATTTACACCACCGTCGTCGTGGAACACAGGAACAGCGATTGGCTGGCACCTGAACTGGTTACCCTACCGTAAGGCATCATGGCTAAGACCTACTATACCTCGGACATTGCCGTCGCCTTAAAATACGACGGCAAAAACGCGCCCAAGGTTACCGCCAAAGGCTCAGGTCTTACCGCCGAACAAATCCTACAAATCACCGAGCACCACGGAATACCGCTGCAAACCGAGCCGAAACTGGCACGGCTTCTGGCGCAAATCCCGTTAGACGGTAAAATCCCCAATGAACTTTATGTTGCCGTCGCAGAAATCATCGCCTTTGCGTATTTCTTAAGCGGCAAAGCTTCCGCTCCCAGCTCACGCCCCTTACCTACATCCTTGTAGGCAAAACACCCGACACCCATAATCCATGAACATTAAACAAGCCCTATTCACCTCGCTCCAAACCATTTTACCCCATCATCTGTTATCCCAAATGATGAGTAAACTGACCCACTGCGAAAACCTTACCTGGAAAAACCTGTTCATCAAACAGTTCATCAAGCATTACGGCGTCAACATGGATGAAGCGTTGGAATCAGACATTAATGCCTATAAAAATTTTAATGCCTTTTTCACCCGCGAACTCTTACCCGACGTCAGGCCGATGAGTGCGGAAAAAAACGCCATCGCCTGCCCTGCCGACGGAGCAGTCAGTCAAGCAGGCTATATTACCGACGGCAAGATATTTCAGGCCAAAGGTAAAAGTTTTACCGCTACCGACTTGCTAGGCGGCAGTGCAGAACGCGCCGAACCGTTTAATAACGGTGTATTCACCACCATTTACCTGGCTCCCAAAGACTATCACCGCCTGCACATGCCGCTGACCGGCACCTTAAGGGAAATGGTGCATATACCCGGCCGGTTATTTAGCGTCAATCCGGGCACCGTCGATTCCGTGCCCGGATTATTCGCCAGAAACGAGCGCGTCGCCGCCATCTTCGATACCGATGCAGGCCCGATGGCCTTGATCCTGGTCGGTGCAATATTCGTGTCCAGCGTAGAAACAGTCTGGCACGGCGTAGTCACACCACCGAGCATCACCGAAGTCCAAAGCTGGCATTATCAGGATGATGCCCCTACCTTGAAAATCGGCGAAGAAATGGGCCGGTTTAATATGGGCTCTACCATTATCGTTCTATTTGGCAAGAACAGAGCGCAGTGGGATGCTGAGTTTAAAGCGGAGCTTACGGTTAAGTTGGGGGAGTTGATTGGCCGGGTTGTTGGTTAGGAACAAGCACGAAATAAGTTGAGCAAGGAGCGGCTTTAGCCTCGATAATCGCGGCTAAAGCCGCTCCTACGATAATATAAATGTTCAAGTTATTTCATGCACGTTCCTTAATGCAGCATTGGCGTGCAGGCAGTTATTGAACTTGCCAGGCGTGCGGTTCGACGAAAGCGTCGCAATATCGGTCAAGTAACTTGGTAAAATAATTCCGGTCAATTTCCTGAGCGCCAAAGCTTTCCAAGTGCCTAGTATGTATTTGGCAGTCTATCAGTTGATAATCCCAGGACTTAAGCTGTTTAACCAGCGTCGCAAAGGCCACTTTGGAGGCATCGGTTTGGGTGTGAAACATGGATTCGCCAAAAAAAACCTGTCCTAGTGCAATGCCGTATAGCCCGCCGACCAATTCATCACCAAGCCACGTTTCAACCGAATGAGCAAACCCGGCTTGGTGCAGTTGCTGATAAGCCGCGTCGATTTCCGGCGTTATCCAGGTTCCGGCAGCGTCTTTACGGGGATAGGCACAAGCCGCAATAACCTCATCAAAAGCCTGATCGAAAGTCACCGAGAATCTATTTTTACGCAGGGTTTTGCTTAAACTGCGAGAAATAACCAGTTGATCGGGAAATAAAACCAAGCGGGGATCCGGCGACCACCACAAGATTGGCTCGCCGGGGTTATACCAGGGAAATATGCCGTGCCGATAGGCGTTCAGCAGCCGGTTTGGGGATAAACAGCCGCCGACCGCAAGCAAGCCATCCGGTTCGCGGAGGGCTTTGCTTACCCAGGGGAAATCTTGTTCCGGGTTATTCGGGTCGAGGACAGTCAGCTGCATAAGCCTGACTTAACTAAGCTGTGGCTTTGAAAATCTACGCCAGCTGTTAAACCGGAATCGCAATTCAACCGACTAATTCATCAAGGAATTTTTCTGCGTCCAGCGCTGCCATACAGCCTGCGCCCGCTGAAGTAATGGCTTGTTTATAAACCGAATCCATCACATCACCCGCCGCAAACACGCCTTCAACGCTGGTTGCAGTGGCGTTGCCTTGGATGCCGCTTTTAACTTTAATATAGCCGTGATCCATGTCCAATTGCCCTTCAAAAATACCGGTGTTGGGCGTGTGACCAATGGCTATGAATACGCCATGCACATCCAGCTCTTTGGTCGAGCCATCCAAGGTGTTTTTAATTCTAAGGCCGGTCACGCCCATGTCGTCGCCCAGCACTTCATCCAGTTGGTAATTCCATTCGATGATGACATTGCCGTTTTGCGATTTTTCAATCAGCTTGGCAGAGAGTATTTTTTCGGAACGGAATTTGTCGCGGCGATGCACGACGATGACCTTTGACGCGATATTGGCTAAATACAGCGCCTCTTCAACCGCCGTATTGCCGCCGCCGATGACCGCGACCGGTTTGTTCTTGTAGAAAAAGCCGTCACAAGTAGCGCAAGCCGAAACGCCCCGGCCTTTGAAAGCTTCTTCGGACTCCAGCCCCAAATAACGTGCGGTAGCGCCGGTTGCAATAATCAGCGCATCGCAGGTATAAGTGCCAGAATCGCCGGTTAAGGTGAAGGGTCGAGCGGATAAATCGGCGGTGTGAATATGGTCGAAAATTATTTCGGTGTTGAAGCGTTCCGCGTGTTTGAGCATTCTTTCCATCAGCGCCGGGCCTTGCAAGCCGTCAACATCGCCAGGCCAATTATCGACATCGGTGGTCGTTGTTAATTGGCCGCCTTGCTGCATACCGGTAATAATGACCGGATTCAGGTTGGCACGCGCGGCATAAATTGCGGCCGTATAACCGGCGGGGCCTGAGCCAAGAATCAAAAGGCGGCAATGTCTGGAATCACTCATTAAAAAAATCCTTTGTAGGGGAACGACGAAAAAAATTAATTATGCAGACCAAAACGGGTTTCGTAAACTGTTTTATCGGCATAGCTTAGAGTTAAATACACAAATGCGCACTGGCGTTTCTACCCACATTATTAATGTTATACATCGCATTATTGATCTATAATTATGTTTTATTAGTCATTTATGTGTCGAGTTGTTGAATATGGCTGCTGTAATGGAAGAGAAAACCTTTCGCGGTTTGCGTGAAGTCGCTTTATTAGGCTTCATTGCAGTTGCATTATTTTTTTTAATATCGCTGATTACCTTTAGTAACGAGGATGCGGCCTGGACGCATAGCGGATCGGTACAGACAATCTCTAACGCTTGCGGCGTTTTTGGTGCGTGGATTGCTGATTTAATGCTCAGCTATTTTGGCTTGATCGCCTATCTGTTTCCGGTCATTATTTGTTGGCAAGGTTACCTACTCTACACGCAGGACCGGCAAGGCCGCGAAAAAATACTTATCGCACTGCAATGGATAGGATCCATAGCCACTATTATCTCAGGCGCTGCGTTATTAAATTTGTATCTGTTAAGGATAGGCATTGAACTGCCCGGCAATACAGGAGGTTTTTTAGGCCGGGAAATCGGCAACGCCTTGCTGGTGGTGCTCGGCAATTCGGGGGCGACTTTACTCTTGCTGGTCATTTTATTGGCTGGCGTTACCTTGTTTACTGGACTGTCATGGGTAGCGTTAATCGATGTAATCGGCAAATATACGGTGCTTATCTGTCGAGTCATTTTCAGTAACGTCCTGGGCTGGGTGCAGGAACATTCGGCCAAACGCACTCAGACACAGATTAATACCCCAGAAAAAACAGCACCCAAAAGAAAAACCAGCGTTAAATCATTATCTTCTATCGAAGAGCCCGTAGAAACACCTATAAAAAACAGCTATCCTCCCAAAAAGCAGCCAACCATTAAATATGATGTCAGCAAAGGCGTTTTACCTTCGCTAGATTTACTGGATCACCGCGATACCCGCGTGATCGGTTATTCACAAACCGAATTGGAAGCCATGTCGCGCCTGGTCGAAGACATCCTGAACGATTTTAACGTCGCCGTCACCGTCGTCGGCTTTCATCCTGGCCCCGTTATCACCCGTTTTGAATTACTACCTGCCGCAGGCGTTAAAGTCAGTCGCATTAGCACTTTGTCCAAAGATTTAGCCAGGGCCTTGTCGGTCACCAGCGTCCGTATCATTGAAATCATCCCCGGAAAATCAGTAGTCGGTCTTGAAATCCCCAATCGGGTACGGGAGATGGTCACCCTACGCGAGTTATTGGCATCAGCGCAGTTTGAAAAATCCAAATCCATGCTGACCCTGGCGATGGGCAAGGATATTGCCGGCACACCAATGGTGGCCGATCTTGGCAAAATGCCCCATGCGCTGGTCGCAGGCACCACCGGTTCCGGTAAATCGGTCGCCATCAACACCATGATCCTCAGCCTGCTTTATAAGGCGACGCCAGAACAGGTGCGCTTGATTATGATCGACCCGAAGATGCTCGAATTGTCTGTTTACGAAGGCATTCCGCATTTATTGACCCCCGTAGTCACCGATATGAAGGAAGCCAGCAACGCGCTACGCTGGGCGGTTGCCGAAATGGAAAGACGTTATAAATTGATGTCCAAAATGGGCGTCAGAAACCTTGCCGGATTTAATCAGTTGATAGAAGATGCGACGGCAAGAGGCGAGACCGTCAGAGACCCGATGTTTCAAATGATCAATCCGCTGGAAGACGGGGAGGAATATCCCACCTTAAACACCCTGCCCAGTATCGTCATCGTCATCGACGAATTGGCCGACATGATGATGATTGTCGGTAAAAAAGTTGAAGAACTGATCGCCCGTTTGGCGCAAAAAGCCCGTGCAGCCGGCATCCATTTAATTTTAGCCACGCAGCGGCCATCGGTAGACGTATTGACCGGTTTGATCAAAGCCAACGTCCCTACTCGTATTTCATTTCAGGTATCGTCACGCATCGATTCGCGCACCATCCTCGATCAAGGCGGTGCGGAAACCCTACTGGGCAACGGCGACATGCTATTTTTACCCTCGGGCACCAGCATTCCGATCCGTGCCCACGGCGCTTTCGTCGATGACCATGAAGTGCATCGCGTGGTCGAGTTTTTAAAACAAACCGCGCCGTCCAATTACCTGAATGACATCACCCGCGAATCTTCCGATTCTAATGATGGTTTTAGCATGGGCGGTGGTGGCAATGGCGATTCCGAAAGCGACGCTTTATATGACGAAGCCGTACAGTTCGTCACCGAAACTCGTAAAGCCTCCATATCCAGCGTACAAAGACGCTTTAAAGTCGGCTACAACCGTGCTGCGACCATGATTGAAGACATGGAAGCGGCTGGCGTAGTTAGCCCTGCGGAAAGCAACGGCTCAAGAGTCGTGCTCGCGCCGTCGCCGGTAAGAGATTAACCATGAACATTGCGCTAATCGGAGTCGCCATCGCATTGACGGCGACTCTGGGCGGCATAGTGATGGTCAGGCGCAATTCCTCCCAACAACCGACAGCCGTCAAAATAGTACTATTCGGGATTTATTTCTGGGGACTGGTGTTTTTGCAGCTGGCTGGAGTTGGCTTGTTGTTATGGGCTAAGTAGGTGTTCAAAAGTCTTTTAACAGGAGTAAAACGGCTTTAGCCGTTTTCAGCAAATGTCTAAAGCCATTTGACTCCAGCGCGAATGTTAAAAGAAATATGAGCTTGTACTTAAAACTTAGAAAATCATAGGGTGCTGCCGAGGAATGAGGCGCACCGGTTCGCGATTGATGCGCCTCGTTTTCTCGGCGGCATCCTATAACACGCGTACCTTATCGCGTTTTGAAAAATACCCCGTTTTTTTGTTGGGCAGATATAAAAAATAACGTTACAATCAAAACGATGAAATTCACTTGGGATGAATCAAAACGTATCAGCAATATCAATAAGCATGGGCTTGATTTTGTGCTGACTGGTCTTGTATTCGAAAATGATACGTTTACTTTCGAAGATAATCGTGTTGCTTATAATGAACATCGTTTTGTCACACTGGGCTTGTTACATGACACTGTTGTGGTTGTCGTTCATACAGAAACAGATGATGTTTGTCGTGTTATCTCCTTACGGAAGGCGGTTAAAAATGAACAAAAACTTTATTTCTCCAATGTCTGATGATGATTTTGATGAATACCCTGAAATTAGCCAAACTGATTTAGACAGGTCGATTCATCGGCGTAATTTTGCTGAAACTTCTAAAAAACAAAACATCACTCTTGTGTTGGATTCTGACATCATCGCGTGGTTTAAAAGAAAATCGGGCGAGAATGGGTATCAATCACTCATTAACGCTACCCTAAGAGAAGTTATAACCCATAAGGCTGATTAATAGTTCCCACGCTCCGGCGTGGGAACTCAGTCTGCAACGCTCCAGCGTTGCAGGACGCTGGAGCGTCACTGCATTAAGTTAAGCGATGCGGCTGGAGTAAAACGGCTTCAGCCGTTTTTACAAACCACGATTGAGTGGCTTGGTTTTTATTCCAGCAACGGCTAAAGCCGTTGCACTCCAGCTTAACTTAATGGCAGCCAAGGTCGGGTTAGCGTAGCGTAACCCGACCGTGTCTCCGTGTCTCCGTGTCTCCGTGTCTCCGTGTCTCCGTGTCTCCGTGTCTCTGTGTCTCTGTGGCAAATCTCCATGTCTAGCCACAGAACTGCCACGGCAAGCCGTCAAAGTTCAGCCAGCCGTTCGGTTTGCAACCAGCAGCCGCTCAAATTCATCAGCGGGCACCGGCTTCGAAAACAAATAACCTTGCCCATAATCGCAACCGGCGGCGATCAATAAATCGCACTGCTGCTGCGTTTCTATGCCTTCTGCGATAACCTTGATACCCAATTTATGCGCCATCACAATGATCGCTTCGCACAGCACCAAGTCGCTGGCATTGGGGGCAAGGTTACGGGTGAATGACTGGTCAATCTTAAGATAGTCGATGTTGAATTTTTTCAGGTAAGACAACGAAGAATAGCCTGTGCCGAAATCATCCAGCGAGACCTGAATACCGGCATCGCGAAAGGCCAGCAATTGATCGGTAATCGTAGTACTGACATCCATCAGCAGTCCCTCGGTGATTTCTACGACGATGTTTTTTCCAGGCAAACCGATTTCACGCAAATGGTCGAACCAGGCAAGATGACCGTCATCCTCGTGTTGAAACTGCACGGGCGACTTATTGACGCTGATCTGGAAATCGTCATGCTGCTCTGTACGCCATTGCGCCGCCTGTTGAGCCGCCTCGCGGAATACCCAATCGCCGATGTCAATGATCATGCCGGTTGTTTCGGCGGCAGGGATAAATTCAGCCGGGCTGATCAAACCACGGGTCGGGTGCTGCCAGCGAATCAACGCCTCCGCCTTGTGGATGGCACCGGTGGACAATTCCACAATCGGCTGGTAAGCCAGCCAGAACTGATGTTCGGCCAGCGCATTGCGCAAATCGCTGATCAGCCGCATTCTGTTCAGGGCAACTTCCTGCATCGATGCGGTAAAGTACTGGCGACGGTTACGACCCTGATCTTTCGCGGCATACATGGCCTGATCGGCATTTTTTATCAGTACGTCGAGGTTATCGGTATCGTCAGGATATAAGGTGATGCCGATACTGACCGAGACATAGGCCATTTCGCCTGCTAATTCGAACGGTTGGGCGAGCTGGTACAGGATGTTCTGGGTAATGCGTTCAATACTGTCCTGCTCGTGCAATTCTGCCAGAATAATAGTGAATTCATCGCCGCCCAGACGCGCGACGGTGTCGGTGTTGCGCACGCACAAAAGCAGGCGTTGCGCCATTTCCTTGAGCAGCAAATCGCCTTTGTCATGCCCCAGCGTATCGTTAACATCCTTAAAATGATCGAGATCAAGAAACAGCAATGCCAGCGGCAGGCCCATTCGTAGTGATTTTTTCATTTCCTGCGCCAGGCGCTCGTAAAACAGCTGACGGTTGGGCAAGTCGGTCAAGGTATCGAAGTTGGCCTGCTGCCAGATAGTTTGTTCCGCGTGTTTCTGATCGGTGATATCCGAGAACATCGCGACCCGGTGCCGTACCTGGTTGTTTTCATCATAAACGGTGCTGATCGTCAGCCATTCAAGGAATATTTCGCCATTCTTGCGGCGGTTCCATATTTCACCCTGCCAATGCCCTGTCGTTTCCAGCACATGCCACATCATCTGGTAGAACGCATCGTTTTGGCGTCCTGACTTGAGCAGCGTTGTGGGTTGGCCGACGGCTTCCTGCGCTGTGTAACCGGTCAGTTTCGTGAAGGCCGGATTGACGGTGACAATCCGGTTGTCGGCGTCGGCCACCATGATGGCCTCGCCAATCGACTGATAAACCAGATTCGCCAGTTTCAGCTGTTCTTCATTGCCTTTACGCTCGGTAATATCGACGATGATCACGCGGCAGGTCTGATCGTCATCATTGGCAATGGCTTCGATCTGTACCATCAGCGTTGGGCTACCATCGACCGGGATCAGCGTCAGTTCGCAGCTTTGCGCCGTTTTGCCGACAAATACGCCGGACAGAAAATCGTTGAAAATGGGCAGGGAATCCGCGCTGATAAAGCTTGCAAAACGTTGCTGTTTTAACTGTGAACGAAATAGCCCCAACTGCCCGGCGGCCTTGAGATTAAGCAGACGAATAGTACCGTCGCGTCCCAAGGTAAGATAGCCAACCGGCGCCATGTCGTAGAGCTCGGTATAGCGCACCAAGCTGGCTTCCACTTCAGCCTGCGCTATCAGCAGTTGCTCATTCTGCATTTCCAGTTCGATCTGATGAACCTGTAGTTCGTGCAGCAATTTTTCCGCACCCACGTCAATGCCGGATACGATGGACTGCTGTTGGACAAGCCGTTGCTCGGCGCATCGGCGCAATGCCTGGGTGTCGGTGTCGGTAAATGGCTTGATTTTTTTTGTCACTCGTTTTCTCTGCATAGCGTCAGGCATTTCAGGAATGCATTATAGGGGCATTATATATCAATTGTGATGTGGTCTTTCATGTTGGGCCTATGAAGATTATTCGCTCGTTCCTACTGGCGGAACGGGGTTTGCAACCCCGTCCCTAACGTTTCTGCGATGTCTGAGCTACGGGGCTACACTTAAACCACGCCAAACGTTTCGGACGGGGCAACATGCCCCGTCCGGCTTTAGGAAGTCTAGTTCCCACGCGCTGCGCGGACAGCACCTGCCTGCCGTCAGGCAGGTGCTGTCCGCGCAGCGGTCTGCCGCTCAACGCAGCGCGTTGATACTGCATTCCCACGCAGCGCGTGGGAACGAGGCAAAAGTGTGTTCCCAACGTGGACGTTGGGAACGAGCGAACCTCTGTGGGAGCGGCTTTAGCCGCGATAATCGCGGCTAAAGCCGCTCCCACAGATTGTTAAACAACTTTTGATCCATTACTTACAGCGTTATAAATAAATTTCCGGTATGGAACCATTGGCGGCGTCGATGTCTTCGTGCAGTACACTCTTGGTTTTTTTATGATGGGTAATCACCGTTCGGATCGCAACATATTGATACGGTTTGCCTTTCTCGTTAAGAAAAGGAACGATGGTGGTGTCTACCCAATACAGAGAACCGTCTTTGGCTCGGTTACAGATTTCTCCCTTCCAGACATGCCCGTGGCCAATGGTTCGCCACAGGTTATGCATAAATTCCTTCGAGTGATACCCCGAATTGATGATGCGGTGATCCTGTCCGAGCAGTTCTTCGCGCGAATACTTGGAGATGGCGCAGAACTTGTCATTGACATAGGTGATCGCGCCTTTCTGGTCGGTAATCGCCACAATCGCATGCTCATTAAGCGCCAGCTCAAGGTTTTTGGCCAGACTGATGTCAACAAAGGTAATCACCACGCCGTCTATTATATTATCCATCGTGCGGTAAGGCATGATGCGCACATCGAACCAGCGCCCATCCTGGGTCTGAATTTGTTTATCAGAAACCACCAGGGTACGCAGCACATCTTTGGCATCCTGCGGCAGCGCCGGATAGTCCAGGTCGGTCACAATATCAGACAACGGCCTTCCTTCGTCTTGCGGCAGCAGTCTGAAGATTTGCGTGGTATGGACAGTAAAACGCCGCAGATGCAGTTTGTTATTGAGAAACACCGTGGCAATTTCGGTGCTGTTAAGCAGGTTCTGCATGTCGTTGTTGACCCACAACAGCGCATCCAGTTTGGTTTGCAGTTCCGCGTTCACCGTCAGCATTTCCTCTTGCATCGACTGCATTTCTTCCCTGGAAATAAGCTGTTCCTGGCTGGCGGACTGGCGCTCTTCATGACTGGATTTGAGTTCTTCCTGCAAATACTGCATTTCTTCGCGCAATGTCCGTATTTCCAGCTGAGCTCGTTGCAACGCGGTAGGATGGGTAGAGCAACGCGAAACCCATTGCATAGGCGGTTGATTATGATGGGTTTCGGCTGTCGCCTCTACCCATCCTACGTCGGTAAACACGATGAGGATCTTGCCGCGCAATACCTGCACTTGCTCAATGGCCTGTACGATCACATTGATAGTGTGTGTGCCGCTTTCGCCGGTTATCTCAAGGCCGTCCAGATGCACCGCCGTGTTGTGCTGCAACGCCTGACGGATCGACCCCATCAGCGCCTGACGCAAGCCCTCGCGCGCCATTGCATGGATATTCATGTTGGCTTTACCGGCAGACGGTTCCAGATACTTGCCGGTGCGGCCGCTAAAATAAAGGATGTCGCCGTCGGCGTTAACCAGCACCGCTGCCGGGGCATAATCCGCAAGCAATGTGTGATCCATCAGTTGCTGCAGGTTGACAGGCAGATGAGCTTCATCAACGGTCTGCCTGACGGAAGACACAGCGGTAAAGTTTTTATTTGGAAAAACCACTTCGGGCTTCGGCACAGGATTGTCAATGCGCCGGTAAACTCGCGACTTGGCATGCAATGGCGTAAACAGATGAGCAAAGTTGCCGGTACTTTCGGCAGAGCCAAGCAACAACAGGCCATGTGCGTTCAATGCATAGTGAAACAGCGGCAACAGCTTTTCCTGCGTATCGGCGGAAAAATAAATCAGCAGATTGCGGCAACTCAGTATATCCAGGCGGGTAAACGGCGGATCGTTGATGATGTTCTGCGGCGCAAAGATGATCATGTCGCGAATTTCGTTTTTAATCCGATAGCCGTTGTTTTCGGCGTCAAAGTAGCGAACCAGACGCTCCGCTGAAACATCGGCGGTACTATGAGCGGTGTAAAATCCCTGGCGCGCCTGATCAATCGCATCGGTATCGAGATCGGTAGCAAAAATCTGTAGCGAATAGCGAGCTGCGGGATTGGCTTCGATGGCTTCGAGAAAGCTTATCGCCAACGTATAGGCTTCCTCGCCGGTAGAACAGGCCGGCACCCAGGCTCTTATTACCTTACCGTCCGGGTAATTTGCCAGCAGCGCGGGTATGGCTTCGGTTTTTAGGGCATCCCATACCGACGGATTACGAAAAAAGCCGGTCACACCGATCAGCAGTTCCTTGAATAATAAATCCTGCTCCTGCGGGTTTTCGCGCAGATAGCGAACATAAGTGGCGATATGGTCAAGCTGGTGCAGCTTCATGCGACGCTCAATTCGCCGATAGAGTGTGCTTTTCTTGTACAGCGAAAAATCATTGCCGGTTCGGGTGCGCAGTAGCACGGCAATTTTTTCGAGGGCGCTCAGCGCTTGGTTTTCGAGTAGGAGCTCCGAACTGATAGGGGAAGGATGCTGTAGATAATGAATAATGTGCGCAGGCAGTTCCGCCGCCGTCGCGATAATGTCGGCTAAGCCCGCATCGATAACGCTACGCGGCATACTGTCGTATCGGGCATCAGCGGGATCCTGCACCAGTACCCGTCCTGATTTCTCCTTAATGGCGCGCAGCCCTAGCAACCCATCCGACCCCATACCCGAAAGCAGGACACCGATACTGTGAATGCCCCGGTCTTCGGCCAGACTACAGAAAAAAGCGTCGATAGGCAGGTGCAATCCGCGTGGAGCAAGCGGGTCGAGCAGGTAAAGCTTGTCATGCAGGATGGATACATCCTTATTTGGCGGATTGATATAGACGCAATCCGGTTTTATCTTCATGCGGTTTTGAGCTTGCAATACCGTCATCATCGTTTTGCGTTGCAGCAATTCGGACATCATAGCCCTATGGTTCGGATCGAGATGCTGAATGACCACGAAAGCGATACCCGGATTATCCGGCACATGGCTAAAAAAGTGTTCGAGCGCTTCAAGCCCACCCGCCGAGGCGCCGATGCCGATGATCGGGAATGGGTTATCGGCACCGCGATGAGCCGTGCTCGCAATACGTTCAGGGGAGGAAGGGTCGTGGGCGACTGGCGTATTATCCATCAGGAGTTTTGCTGCTTTTATGGTTTTATGTCGCCTATATTATACTGGGCTTTGCTGGAGCTGCTTAAGGAATCCCTGATTAAGTTCTTCGACAAGACCCTCCTCCGCGTAAGTAGCTGTCCATAAGGTAACTCGCAAGAAATAACCGACACACGAGA
>JBCKWP010000017.1:0-24338 GCA_038922455.1 Methylobacter sp.
GCGAACCAGATGGCTTATGCCGCATTGCAGAAATTACGGGCTGCGTAACATCAGTTATGTAAAATTTTTTTATCTTTTAGGTGAGGATTTCTCGTGTCTGAAACGTCTTATAGTAGAAGCTCGTAATTTGTTGTTTAGTTAAATCGCAAATTCTGAGCTTCGTTGTCTTCCTCATTACTTTGTGTCAAGGATGATGTACATAATCCAGGGATGGTTTTTTTAATGTGACCATGAGCCTGAAGACTTTTTATGAAAACAATCCCGGCGGGGATTTACGGCGCTTTATTATTTAAAGACTGATGCAACGTTAAACTAACGAAATGAGGACGAAGGCGATATGGAAGTATTAAAACTGGTACAAGAATCTAAGAGTGGAAATATCCCTGCAAAGATAGCCAAAAATCGCAGTGTTAAGAAGGATGACGATTTAATCCATTTATTTCCTCTACCCCGGTATTTTCAGGTGCATTTCCAACATGTCCATGAAAATACCCAAGCCCTTCAGGGCGAACTGACCCAACTTAAAGACTATGTGGCTAAAGTCGATGAAAAACTCGAGCGTTTGATGGCGCTGTTAAGCCGTCCACCCGAACATGCGCTTTGATAGGAAGACACTATCCCCCTTGAATTCATATAATAAACGCAAAGACAAAATGATAATGTGACAATTGCCATAGAGTATTGGTATGGTAATTCGCTAATAACTGATAATGAGTCATTCCTTTAAGGAACCATGATGTCTGAGCAAGCAAATTATATCCGTTGGTTTAATGAGTTAACGATTGAGGATGTCTCACTGGTAGGCGGCAAGAATGCCTCGTTAGGCGAGATGTATCGGGAATTAACGCCGCAAGGCATCCAGATTCCTAACGGTTTTGCGGTAACCGCCGAAGCGTATCGCTATGTGCTGGATCAAGCGCAGGGTTGGGAGGCGCTGCATCAGACATTGAACGATTTAAATCCGGATGATATCGCCGATCTTGCCAAACGTGCGCGCAAGGCAAGGGAAATCATCTACGCCGCACCTTTTCCTGAAGACCTCGAACAGCAAATTATCCAGGCTTTCACGCAACTGAAACAACAGTATGGGGATGACTTAAGCGTCGCGGTACGCAGTTCCGCCACTGCCGAAGACTTGCCGACTGCCAGTTTTGCCGGACAACAGGATACTTTTCTGAATATACGCGGTGAGCAGGCCTTGTTGGATTCGTGTAAGCGTTGTTTTGCCAGTCTGTTCACTGATCGTGCGATTCATTACCGGGTTGATCAAGGCTTTGACCATTTCAAGCTGGCTTTATCGATAGGCATTATGAAAATGGTGCGCTCGGATCTGGATGCCAGCGGCGTGATGTTTTCGCTAGATACCGAATCGGGGTTCACGGATGTGGTGTTTATTACCGGCGCGTATGGCTTAGGCGAAAATGTCGTGCAAGGCGCGGTAGATCCTGACGAGTTTTATGTGCACAAGCCCACTTTTGAATTGGGGCATCGGGCGGTGTTAAGACGCAACCTAGGCTCAAAGAAAATAAAAATGGTTTACAGCGATGGGCGCACCCGTGAATCCACCCGCAATATCGTGACCTCTGCCGAAGAACGCAACCGATTTTGCATTAGCGATGTCGATGTTTTAACTCTAGCCGACTACGCCATTAAAATTGAAAAGCATTACAGCGCCAAAGCAGGGCTAGCCAAACCGATGGATATGGAGTGGGCGAAAGACGGCCTTGACGGCATCCTGTATATCGTTCAGGCACGTCCGGAAACCGTGGTTTCCCAACTGCGCGGCATGATCCTGGAGCAATACACGCTTAAAGATAAAGCCGAACCGATAGTCACCGGCCATGCGGTGGGCAGTAAGATTGCCGCAGGCAATGCGCGGATTATCGATAACGTTCAGCAGCTAAACAGTTTTAAGGCCGGAGATGTGCTGGTTGCCGATATGACGACACCGGATTGGGAGCCGGTCATGAAAATAGCTGCTGCGATAGTCACAAACCGTGGCGGGCGTACCTGTCATGCGGCGATTATCTCCCGTGAATTGGGCGTTCCGGCCGTAGTCGGTTGCGATAATGCTACGACGATGATTAAAACCGATAATCTGATTACCGTATCATGTGCCGAAGGCGATGTCGGCAAAGTCTATTCCGGCATACTCGAGTTTGATATTAAGACTACCGATTTGTCCGGTCTGCAACGTCCGAAAACCAAAATCATGCTGAATATCGGCAATCCCGAGCTGGCCTTTAAAACCAGCTTCCTGCCTAATGATGGTGTGGGCTTGGCGAGGATGGAATTTATCATCACCGATTACATCAAGGCGCATCCGATGGCGCTGATCCACCCCGAGCAGGTGCAGGATGCTGGTGAACGGGAACAGATAAGGCGGTTGACGCAAAACTACACTAGCGCCGAAGATTACTTCATTCAAAAACTGTCGGAAGGCGTGGGTACCCTTGCTGCCGCGTTTTATCCCAAGCCGGTCGTCGTGCGGATGTCGGATTTTAAAACCAACGAATACGCCACCTTGCTCGGCGGGCGCTGGTTTGAGTTCGACGAGGCCAATCCGATGATTGGTTTTCGTGGCGCGTCCCGCTACATTCATCCCGCTTATAAAGAAGGTTTTGCGCTGGAATGCAAGGCCATGAAACGGGTGCGTGAGCAGATGGGTTTAAGCAATGTCATTTTGATGATCCCCTTTTGCCGCCGCGTCCAGGAAGCCGAACGGGTGCTCGACTACATGGCAGAGCTGGGTTTGAAGCGCGGCGAGCAGGGGCTAGAAATTTACGTGATGTGCGAGATTCCGAATAACGTCATTCAGATTGATGCTTTTTCCCAGTATTTTGACGGCTTTTCTATCGGCTCTAATGATTTGACCCAGCTTACCTTGGGCGTAGACCGCGACTCTGCCATCATCGCCGAAGATTTTGACGAGCGCGATCCCGGCGTTAAAGAAATGATTCGTCTTGCCGTTGAGGGTGCGCGGCGCAATGGCAAACATTGCGGTCTTTGCGGTCAGGCACCGTCGGATTATCCTGAGATGGCGGAGTTTCTGGTGGAAATAGGCATAGATTCGATGAGTTTGAATCCCGATACCGTGTTGCAGACCACGCAACGGGTGTTGGAAGCTGAACGGCGTTTTGGCAGGTAGTTGTTTCGCTGAGTGAATAATGTCTAGGTCGGGCATTCCATTTTTAGTGTGTTGGACTAGACTTAATAACGTAGGAATTTTTGTTTAATAGTTGAACAGGAATAATAAGAATATGAATATGCACCGTTTGTTTTTATTGGGTTTTGTGACGGCTTCATTGGTTTTTCTGACTGGGTTTGAAAAATGGGGGGGTAATAATGATCTTCCTCCAGCAGAACAACAGGCGGCATCAATTGAAGTGAAAAAAGTTCAGACCAAGAGCAAAGAAAACCTCGTTAAGTCAACACAGAAAAAAACCCAAAATAAGCAAAAATCAGTTTCAGTGCGGAGTGTTGAAAACAGTGCTGCTGAAGAGGCTGAGCTTCAAAAACCGCTGGATCTTTCTATGCCATTTAAAGATTCTGAACATGTCTGGCTGACGATTGAACGGAACAGGGCCGCCAAGGGAGAATCATTAAATATGTTTGCTTCTGAAAAGAAAAAAAAGCCGCGGTCTCTATATTTAGATGGTCAGATGTTGATGTCTCAAGAACCGGAAGTGGATAAACAAAAGTCGGTGGATGGAGCGGGAATCGTTATCAACCTGAAACGGTAAACGCCAAAATGGATAGCACTGAATTTGTGTTGTGTTTATTTTTTCCGGGTGCAATACCGGGCAGTATGATAATTCTATTTCTGCCTTCGTCTTTTGCACGATACATGGCTTGGTCGGCGGCTTCGATTATGTCGGTGTAATTAGCGTAGTACAGACTATACATGGACACGCCGATGCTAACCGTCAGCAGATGACCATGAAATCGTCGGCTCATAATCTTGCCGCAATGCTCAATTTCCGATCTTATGTGCTCGGCGTAACCATAGGCGTCTGCTTCATCGGTACTTCTAAGGACAAAAAATATTTATGGGGGATTATGAGAATTGTTGATCAATTTTCTGAATATAGAGTGATGGTTTACAATGTCGATGAGTAAGTTCGCCTCTCGGTAATTGCTCCTGCATTACTCTACCTCCTGCATAATCCACATGGATGTGGTGAATGCAGATATTGCAGGAGCAAATATCTGCCCATGCAGTCGTGAAGATGGCGCACAAATACACAGGATGAAAAAATAAGCACATGAAAAAATTAAAATGCGCGGTCATCGGTACCGGTTATCTAGGTAAGTTTCACGCAGAAAAATATGCGTCATTGCCTGATTGCGAGCTGGTTGCTGTTGTCGATATTAATGAGGCGGCGGCTAAAGAAGTCGCCGAAAAGCACGGCGCAACAGCGTTGACCGACTATCAATCCCTGTTAGGTGAAGTTGATGCGGTCAGCATCGTAGTGCCTACAACCTTGCATCACCAAGTATCCAAAGACTTCCTCAATGCCGGTGTCCATGTGCTGGTTGAAAAGCCGATTACCGTGACGGTTGCGGAAGCCGATGAGTTGATCGCCATTGCCGAGCAAAGAAATTTGATTTTGCAGGTGGGGCATTTGGAACGGTTTAACCCGGCGGTATTGGGTCTGGACAAGGAAGAAAAGCCGCTGTTTATTGAATCCCACCGGCTGTCGCCGTTTAATCCGCGCGCCAATGATGTCAGCGTAGTACTGGATTTAATGATCCATGACATCGATATTATTTTAGCCTTGGTCGACTCCGAGGTTGAACGCATCGATGCCAGCGGCACGGCGGTGTTAACGCAAGGCACTGATATTGCGAATGCCCGGTTGCAGTTTAAAAACGGTTGCGTGGCTAATGTGACGGCCAGCCGGATCAGTATGAAGATGGAGCGTAAAATGCGCATGTTCAGGCCGTCTTCCTATGTCTCTGTGGATTTCCAGAATCGTGTGTTAACCAAACATCGCACCGGTAAAGGAGAAATGTTCCCCGGCATTCCGGAAATAGAAACGGAAGAATCCGTTTTTGAAAGCGGCGACGCGTTGCTCGAAGAAATTAAGCATTTCGTTAACTGTATTCGTACTGGCGACAACCCTCTGGTTTCCGGTGTGGCGGGAAGAAGGGCGCTAGAAACGGCGATAGCTATTACCCGGTTATTGGGCGATAAATAGATCGTAGGTTAAGGGCAAAAAAACCGGATAGTTCCCACGCCTGTCCTGAGTCTTGTCGAAGGACTCCGGCGTGGGAACGATAAAATAAACAATAGGCAATGAAAACATGATACCCATGGTAAACCTGAAGGCTCAATACGTTGACATTAAAGATGAAATTGAGCGTGGTCTGGCTGAAACAATCGAAAATTGTTCGTTTATATTAGGCCCTAATGTTCAGGCCTTTGAAAAAGAAGCGGCTGCCTATTTGGGTGTTAAACATGCCATTGGCGTGGCGTCGGGAACCGATGCACTGCATCTGGCCTTGATTGCAGAAGGCATCGGCGCAGGCGATGAAGTTATCACCACCGCGTTCACCTTTATTGCTACGGCGGAAGCGATTAAATATGTCGGTGCGATTCCCGTTTTCGTCGATATAGACCCCAAGACTTTTAATATCTCGCCGGAAGCCATAGCCAAAGCCATTACCCCAAAAACCAAAGCGGTGATGCCGGTACATTTGTTCGGTCAACCGGCGGACATGGCGGCAATTAAGCAGCTATGCGACCAACATAATTTAAAGCTCATTGAAGATTGCTGCCAGTCTTTCGGCGCGAGTATCAACGGCAAACAAACCGGCACTATCGGTCATTCGGCTGGATTCAGTTTTTTTCCCAGCAAGAATCTGGGTGCATTCGGCGATGGCGGCCTAGTCGTTACCAACTCCGACGAGACGGCGGCAAAGCTTAACATGCTGCACAACCATGGTTCGGCTGTCCGTTATTATCATGATGTGATTGGCTATAACAGTCGTCTTGATGAACTGCAGGCGGTGATATTAAGAGCCAAATTAAAACGTATCGATCAATACAATCAGGACCGCCGCCATGTCGGGCGTCTTTATTCGGAGTTGATGGCCGATTTGCCGCTGACTACCCCGTTTGAAGACGGGCTGGGTGAGCATGTTTATCATCAGTACACGCTATTATGCGACCGCCGTGACGAGGTGATGAAAGCCTTACAGGAACAACAAATTTCCTGCGCCGTGTATTATCCTGTGCCCTTGCACCGGCAAAATGTGTTTAAACAAGAATACGCTGCTGTTCGTTTGCCGGTGACGGAGTTTGTAGCGGCCAATTGTTTGTCGCTGCCGATTTGCCCGTCTCTTGAGGATGACACCGCTAGGGAGATAGTGGCGGTTATTCGGGGTGTTTTGACCGCATAAAATCATGTAGGGTACTCTGTGCGTACCCTACGGAATGAAAAATTGAAGAGCATATTGTTTTTATGAAATTTGAATGGGATAAAAATAAAGCAAAATCCAATCAGAAAAAACACGGTATCAGTTTTTCTGAGGCAAGCACTGTATTTGGCGACCCATTAGAGATAACCATTAATGACCCGATTCATTCAGAGGGCGAATATAGATTCCTTAGTATCGGAAAATCAGAACAAAATCATCTTCTTGTTATTGCGTATACTGAACGACAAACGAATCATATCCGCATTATCAGTGCCAGAGCGGCAACAAAACAGGAGCAAACCTATTATGAAAACAATAACTGAAACAGATGAAATGCTACCCGACTATGATTTTTCAAAAGGCGTGCGCGGTAAGCATTTTCGGGCTTATCAACAAGGTAGCAACGTAATTTTTTTAGAAGAAGATGTGACAAAGGTTTTTAAAACATCCGAATCCGTTAATCACGCCTTACGAATGTTAATTGAACTTGCTGGTAAAGAAACACGAGAGTAGGGTATCGCATTGCGTACCCTTCCAGCTAAAAAGTTACGCACAGCGTACCCTACTTTGAGCCTGAAACCTTGCAACATAAACCCTTAACCATTCTATTCAGCGCCGGAGAATCATCCGGCGACCAACACGCCGCCAATATGTTTCTGGAGCTGCAAAAACAGCGACCGGATATTAAAGGCCTCGGCATGGGCGGCACAAAAATGGCGCAGGCGGGCATTGATATTCGTTATGATTCAGCCAACATCGCAGTCATCGGTGTGGTTGAGGTCATCAGGCATTATGCTGAAATCCGCCGTGCGTTAAAACTGATGCAGCAGTTAATAGCAACCGAACGCCCTGACTTGCTGGTTTGCGTAGACTACAAAGAATTCAATTTTAAGCTGGCGCGTTACGCCAAACAGCAAGGCATTAAAGTGTTGTTTTATGTCAGTCCCCAGGTATGGGCATGGCGGCCGGGCCGGGTCTTGGCCTACGGCAAAGTCATCGACATGATGGCGGTAATATTCCCGTTCGAGACAGCTTACTACGACGCCGCTTACGTGCCGGTGCGCTACGTGGGGCATCCTTCGGTAGACAAAGTCCATGCCCAGTACGGCAAAGATGAGGATTTAATCCGTTTCGGGCTGGATAAAAACAAGCCGATAGTTGGCTTATTGCCTGGCAGTCGCGTCAACGAAATCAAGCGCATGTTGCCGGTTATGTTGGCTGCCGCCGAAAAGGTGCAGTCTAGCTTGCCGGGTTGCCAGTTTATGTTACCGCAAGCCGATTCAATCAGTGATGCGTTGCTTGAAGGCTACATTCACCAGTCGCCGTTGGATATTAAGGTAATGAAAAATCAGCCATACGACGTCATTCAATGCTGCGATGTGGTGATGACCACCTCAGGTACTGCGACGTTGGAAATCGCTTTGTTAACCGTGCCGATGGTCATCGCCTACAAGTTGTCGCCGTTAACTTACTGGTTGGGCAGATGGTTGGTGAACACGCCGTTCATAGGCTTGCCGAATATTGTGCTAGGTAAAAGTGTAATAAAGGAACTGATCCAGCATGAGGCAACCGCCGAAAACCTAGCTGCCGAAGTCACTCGGATTCTGAGCGATAAAATCTATACCGATCAAATGCGCAGAAATCTGGATCAGGTTAAACAGCAGCTAGGGAAGGGAGGTGGCTCGAAAAACATGGCGCAGCTGGCGTTGGAGATGTTGCTGATATGATCATTAAAGTTGAAAAAACGTAGGGCGTGCCGTGCGCGCCATGGGAGTAACGATGGAAATTGGAACTGCATTTAAACTGCTGGCCTTTATGCTGTGGCCGTTCTTGCTGGTGTTTTTATACTATCTATTCGATAGGAAAGGCTTCAAGAGGCATCTGGAAAAGTTTAAGCAAGACGGTTTTAAATAAACGCTGCATTTTGGATTATGGCTTTTAGTTCTGTTGCTGATACTTGTTTTATGGGCAGAGTTATCCTTTGCTAATAAATTTTTCTAAACGTTGCATGGCAATGGACATTCTATCTATGGACGTCGTATAAGCAAACCGAAGATGGTGATTAGCCGCATTGAGGCCGAAATCTTTTCCCGGCGTTATTGCAACGCCTTCAGCTTCCAGCAAATCCAGGGCGAATTGATAGCTGTCATCGGTGAATTTGGAACAGTCGGCGTAAATATAAAATGCGCCATCCGGTTTGATAGGGATTTCAAAGCCCAACTGCAACAAGGCGTCATAAAGAAAATCTCGGCGCTTTTCAAATTCGGTGCGCCTCCGTTCAAGCTCGGTCAGCGTGCACGGGTCGAATGCGGCTAATGCGGCATATTGCGAATGGGTTGCCGTGGCGATAAATATATTCTGTGCCAGCCTTTCGGTTACCTCGACAAATTCTTCTGGCACGATCAACCAGCCGACGCGCCAGCCGGTCATGCCGAAATACTTGGAGAAACTGTTGATCACAAACACGTTGTCGCTAAATTCCAGTGCCGTCGAGACAAAGCCGCCATAAACCAGCCCATGGTAAATCTCGTCGGAATAGAAGTTGCCACCTAACGCATTGACGGTATGAATAGCCTGTTTTAATTGCTCGGGAGCGATCAGAGTGCCGGTAGGATTTGACGGCGATGCAATCAAAACGCCTCGGGTGTTTTCAGTCCAATGTTGTTTGATTTGTGCGGCTGTCAGTTGATAACGGCTTGCGGCATTGACCGGAATGGTTCTGGCTTTGCCGTCAAACAGCTTAACAAAGTTGCTGTTACAGGGGTAACAGGGGTCAGCCATCAGCAGTTCTTCGTTTGGATTGAGACTGACCCCAAGCGCCAGCAAAAATGCCCCAGAAGCGCCTGGTGTCACAAAAATACGCTCTTGGTCTACGGTGACCGAATAACGCTGTCGATAAAACGCGGCTATTTTTTCACGCAACTCAGGTAACCCCGATGCCGGGGTATATTTCACCTCGCCGGTTTTAAGCTGCCTGATGCCCGCATCAATAATGGCTTGCGGCGTGGCAAAATCAGGTTCACCGATTTCCATGTGGATGACATCCATGCCCTGCACCTCCAATTGTTTTGCGCGCCTTAGCAGCTCCATCACATAAAAGGGAGAAATTCTCTGAGTTCGCCTTGCCAGTCGTATGCTCATAATCTTGATGCTCATCATAAAAGGGTTAGATCATAGCAATAAACCTTGCTATCCGATTACTATTCTGCTAAAAATGCGCGGTTTTAATTAATCTTGTCTTAGGAGTTAATGGATGACCGATAGTTCTAAAACTGGCGCATCACCTTTCAGTTTTAAGCCTTACCAAGAAAAAGAAGGCGAAGAATATATGAATGCCCCTCAATTAAAGCATTTTGAGACCATTCTTCAAAACTGGAAAAACGAATTAATGCACGAAGTAGATCGCACCGTGCATCATATGCAGGATGACGCCTCTAATTTTCCTGACCCTAATGACCGGGCGTCTCAGGAGTCAGAATTCAGTCTGGAATTAAGAACCCGTGATCGTGAACGACGGTTAATCAAGAAAATTGAAGAATCCCTTAAAGAAATTGAATCAGGGGATTATGGTTTTTGTGAGTCTTGCGGCATCGAAATCGGCATACGCCGTTTGGAAGCCAGACCCACCGCTAGCCTGTGCATCGACTGTAAAACGCTCGATGAAATTCGTGAAAAACAAATGGGTTAACTCTGGACAACCCATCCATCATTGGCCGGTTTGCACCCTCGCCCACCGGCCCGTTACACCTCGGTTCCCTTTATACGGCTCTTGCCGGTTTTCTTCAAGCCCGCTCACAACAAGGTCTGTGGCTACTGCGCATTGATGACCTCGATACTCCCAGAAACATAAACGGCTCCGCCGATGCTATCTTAACAACCCTGGAAGCCTTCGGCCTGCATTGGGACGGAGAGATTTATTATCAAAGCCGACATATCGACGTTTATGACGACATTATCAATGACCTGCAAAAAAACAAGCTGATCTATCCTTGCACATGCAGCAGAAAAACACTGACAGCAAGCGATAGAGGGCAATCGCAGTCCGATATCTACCCAGGCATTTGCCGAGATCGACCCCTTCTGGAAAATTCTCCCCGTGCGTTACGTATTAAAGTTGATAGCCGCGTTATTGCATTTAAGGATCAGCTGCAAGGGCTGATTTCGCATAACCTCGCCGAACAGGATGGCGATTTTATTGTGCAGCGCAAAGACCGGATTATCGCCTACCAATTCGCCGTGGTGATTGATGATGAGCTACAACACGTCAATCACATCGTCCGTGGCTTTGATTTGCTGGACGCAACGCCCAAGCAGATCTACTTGCAGCAGTTGCTGGGATTTCCAACCCCCGGTTATATGCATGTCCCTGTTATTGTTGATGAACAAGGCTATAAGCTCAGCAAGCAGACACAGGCAACAGCGGTCGATTTAACCTCACCTCATCGGGTTATCTATAAGTTACTGGGTTTATTAAAGCAAAATCCGCCGATGGAGCTGCAACAAGCTTCGGTAGTTGAGTTGCTTAGCTGGGCAATTGAGCATTGGCACCCAGATTTGTTGAAGGATACTCATGTCGTCACTGCGGTTTCACTCATGACAGGTTAGTAGTGATTTTTAGCTGAACGGATACCCTTCGCACATTGCTGATAATTAAACGGCTATAGCATACAATGATGTTTGAACATCGGGTTGACACTTACGTTTATTTTTTGTAACCATTCAGCGTAGGGATAACATCCCTGACAAACCACCGTTTCGGCAAGCCTAGTGCTGACCATCAAAGGGTATCTTACCCTTAAAGGCCAATGGTGTAGGGATGTTATCCCTGGTATGCTGAACAGTTACTACTTTTTTTGAGTCGCGGGCATGAATGATTATCTAGGTAATACACCGATACGACAGCTCATTCCCGGCATTCTACTGGCTGGTCTTTTATGGCTGGGCTTTATGGTGCTGCGTGAATTTTTGCTCACTCTGACCTGGGCGCTGATTATCGCCTATGTGGTATGGCCGCCTTACCGTTACTTAAGACATAAGCTCAAAGGTAAAGCCACACTCAGTGCGGCGGTGATGACGGCGATTATTGCTGCGGTGATTTTCCTGACAGTCTACTGGCTAGTTGCTATGCTGCAAGATGAGTTGAAAATCGCTTATCAAACGCTAGTGAGCGGTTTTGGTCAGGATACTTACCGTCTGCCGGATTTCATCAGGCGCATTCCCTGGTTAGGCAGCACGGCACAGGAATGGCTAGACCGGTTGACAGATGACCGGGCGGCCGTGGCGGCGCAATTTGCCAATTGGGCGCAGCAGTGGACAGGCGAACTTGCCACGTTCCTCGGCAGTATCGGTCGTTACCTAATGAAGTTGGGCGTTATCCTGGTGACGGTGTTTTTTTGTTTCCGCGACGGTGACGAGGCTGTTAGACAGCTGCATCAAGGCTTGGTGCGGTTTCTGGGAAAATATCAGCATGTTTATCTGCAAGCCGCTGGACATACAACCCGAGCCGTGGTTTATGGCCTAGTGCTTGCCGCGCTGGGGCAGGGCATGCTGGCCGGATTGGGTTACTATGTTGTCGGTGTCAAAGCACCTGTGCTGTTAGGTGCGGTGACCGCGTTGTTGGCGCTAGTACCGATGGGTGCAACACTGGTGTGGATGCCGATAAGTATCATGCTGATGCTTACGGCGCAGCCTTGGCAAGGTGTAGGGCTATTGCTTTGGGGTTTTCTGGCGGTGAGTACCGTGGATAATGTGATCAGGCCGTTGGTCATCAGCGGCGCGGGTCGGATACCTTTTCTGGTGGTGTTGTTCGGTGTGCTTGGCGGACTCACGGCTTTCGGCGCTATCGGCCTGTTTTTAGGCCCGGTGATTCTGGCCGTTCTGTTGTCCGTGTGGCAGGCATGGCTAAAGCTACAAAATCAGGAAGAAGATATGCCCTGTTCGGAATCCCTCCCAGACCTGGAACTTCAACCTAACTGGCATACCCTGGCGGTCGAGGAAGTGCTTGCGGCGCAGGTAGAAATACAAAAGCTTTAATGTCAGGCAACGAAAAATATGCCTATAGCCAAACCTTGGTTAACTTTTCAAATTACTGGGAAACTTCAGATTATGGGCTTTTCTGGAATAAAAACCTCACCTCGCAAACGGGCAAAAACATCTTTTACATCGACAAACAGAAAGTAAAAAACCGGCTGGTCGAAAAGTAAAATCTCGTCGTAGCGAATGCCTGTTTTTTCGCAAGTTTTAGAGCAATTCGTTTCGTCCAAGGTGATGCAATACCTCACAGGAATTTCAACTTTGCCGTCTTTTTTGTGAATCCCATCAACGATAAATTCGTAAAAATGCGCGAAAAAATCAGCAAAGTTTTTGCGCTGAAAATCTAAATCGGCAAAACCTGCTTTTTCGTCAATCGGTTTGAAGTCGGTGATTTCACGCGCCACAAAAAACTTTTCAACCAGCGGAAAAATTAAATTTTGTTCGACTTGTGGATAATTTTTAACGCCTAAATAACCGACGAAGTTACTTTTTGCGGCGGGTTTTGTTTCAATCATGGGTTAGGTAGGTATTTTGAATTTCTAAAAAATCAGCTTTGAATACTTTGATTTTGTTCTCAACAAAACGCTGGTGTAATTTTTTATCGTCTAAATAATGAGAGTATTTTCCAAACGAAGGGATAACAAATTGACTTTCGATTGCAATCGCGTTGGTTGATTTTTTCAAAGTTAATTCATAACAAAGCTGTTTTGTTATATCGGTTTGATTTTTTTTGTTCAAAGAAATAAAGCTATTCGCATCCATATATTTCCAATCTATTATGGTCAAATCACCTTCGGCATCAGCAAAGACTAAATCAGGACGCATCCAACGCTTTTTACCGCGAAACTCAATAAAAAATGGATCGATAAAATCATCTTTTTTTGAAAATAGGAAAATGACCCGCTGATTTAGCATTGGCAACACGTTCACCGTTAAAAACGATATTGGTATCCGCATAAATTATGGTGTCAAAGGTAGCGAAAGCATAAGTTGCACACATATCCGCCCAAACCGACGAAAAATTATTGATTCCCCAATAAATGCCGTCGGCGTGCGGTTCTTCCATGTCGAGTTCACCATAAAGAAACAGCTCAATCGCTTCGTAAAGTCGCCAATAATCCTCGTCTTTATACGCCGTGCGTTTATCCACATCGTCTAAAACGTCTTTTAAAGTGCGGATGGTGGTTTCAAAGGTTTCTTCGTTAAACAACGATTGGTCATGATTCAAATGTTGCTCGCCAAACCGATGCGCCAATTCTTGTACGCGCGGCTCGGTGTCTTGTTCGAGTTCGGTTTGCAATTCCGCTAAAATAAAGCAAAAAAAATCAATCAGCGTCATCGCCTCATAGCGTAAGGTTTGGCGCGGCAAATCCATTTCGTCGATAAAAATCACGTCATCCGGCAAATAAATTGCGCGGTGCAAATAGTGTTCTATTTTGGAATAATCGACTTTTTCATCTTGCCCGATGCGCCGTTCCATCACATCTAACGCCAAATCGCGGTAGGTTTCCAGCAAGCTTTCAATCAACGCAATTTTGCTGTACAAAATCACCTCGTTGTCTTCTTTGTCTTTGAACTGATAACCGTTGCCTGATGTTTCGATATTATCTTTGCCAGCGGGACGTTGGTCGCTTATGTCGCGGGTGCTGTCACGTTCAAACTTTTTAAACGTGCTGTACATTCGGAAAAATAAGCGCTTTGTTTGGTCAAAATCATCTTCGGGGAAATCATCAAAACCGTG
The DNA here is from genome assembly GCA_038922455.1 of Methylobacter sp. GTDB lineage: Bacteria > Pseudomonadota > Gammaproteobacteria > Methylococcales > Methylomonadaceae > Methylobacter_A. Next base: position 14,198 of record JBCKWP010000017.1, read on the forward strand.
TGGCAAACGAAATTCCAACTCGCCATTTGTGGTACGTCGAATGCCGACAAATGAATTGGTGCTTTCAGAATCACAGCGTTTGGTGAGTTTTAGGGTGTTGAAGTTAAACATTTACGAAACGATTTGAGTGATTTCGATGTCTTTTCGAAGTAATTCATTAATCACAACGCGCAGTTTTTCAGCATTAAAATCGCATTTTTTATTGAAATAATCGAAAACATCCGCATCTAAATTAACAGGAATAGGCTCTAAACAAGATTCTTTAAATTCATTCATTCGCTCGTCGGTCATCAAACCAATAGAATGTAAATCACTCGCTGTTTCATAAGCGGCCTCAAAAATAGGGCTATTGTTTTTAAATTGGGTCATTTGCAAACCTCTGTTAATTTGTCTGATGTTACAAAATGGTTGAGTTCGGTATCGGTGAGTTTTAGCAAATCAACAGCGATTGCTTTCAAGGTTTTTAATTCGCTGTTGTCGATATTATCGCGTTGGTTTTTCTCAAATCCCAACATAAAAAACCAACGATTGTTTTTGTTGGTAGCAATAAGTGTTCTGACACTAGCACTTTTACCGCGATTGGGTAACGCAATTCGTTTTTTAAATATGCCACCGCCTAAATCCGCATCAATTAAACCGCTCTCCATTTCATCAACTGCGCTGAGTAATAACGCATCAGACAATTCTGTTTTCTCCATCCAGCGTGAAAAGTGCGGGTTTTAAAAATGCGAGATTGGCGTAGCTTCATGATTTTTCGTTTATGCCAGCTTGTTTTTGGCTTAACCCCAAACGTTTTAAAACCGCTTTTGCCTGTTGGTGGATGTCGGCTTGGGCGGTGTCGCTGCTGGCTGTTTGAAGATGATTCATCATCAACTCTCCCTAATTTTGTCGATAAACACATCAACTTGTTTAGCAAAATCGCCAAAGGTGATTAGTGTGTCGTCTTTGTTGTCGCCGAACAGCAGGTTAATCAACGGTTTTTTATCGCGATTAAAGACGCTATCCCATAAAAAGAACATCAATTTATTTTGAATGCTCGACTTTTTAATTTGAACGTCAGTAATGAAGTAATGCCCGATTTGTTTGTCTTCGATGCCGCGAATGTACTTGTGATTACTTTTGATGAACGTATTGAGTTTGCCAACAAAACTTATCCATTCGTCCCGATTCTGAAACGCTATGCCTTCAACCGAAACTGAATTTGCGTCAATGTCGATAAATTCCCAATCCCAACGGCGTTTAAATGCACTGTCCATGTAATAAATAGAACTGTCGGAGGTGTTCATGCTGGCGAGAATCGACAAATTCGGCGGGATTTTAAGGGTGCGATTGATTAAATCAAAGTTGAGGAATTTTAGTTTTTCTTGCAACGTTTCTAATCTTTTTACGCCTTCGTGCGGTTTCAAACGGTATTCATCAATGTTTCCTTTATCGTCGTAACCAAATTTCACGTCAATCAATTCAAGGATTTTGATAAAGGTGATTTCGTTGATGCCCACGCAGTAACTTGACCAGCCGTCAGGGTTTCGGTCGAGCAATTGAAAGGTGGTGCCGAAAATAGCCGCCGAATTGCCACGATTGATTTCGTCAATGACGAGGGCGACGTTTTTCACGTCTGCGGTTTTATTGCCCTGTTTATCATGCGCGGCGATGATGTTTTTATAAGCCTGTGCCAAAGCTTTTAAAAAATGACCTTCGTAAAAGTTATATTCGACTTTGCCGGAGCGCGTTATCGGTACCAGTTTGCCGATAAAATCGCCGTAAGTGTATTCAGGATGAAATACGGTTTTAATGACGTTTTCAGGATTTTCGGAACTATCAATATCTAACTGATAGGGAATAATATCGTGGTCAATTTGGTGGCTTTTGCCTGTTCCCGGACTGCCGAAGAGGATTTTTTGTTGGAAGGTCATTTTTGTTTGCTCGGTTGGGTTGGGTAATGGCGCATCGACATGTTGGCATTCTGCGGTGGGCGCGGGGCTAGGAATGTGGGAGGTTTCGTTTGATTTTTGGCTATCTAAACCGATAATTTCCAAATTCGCTAGATTAAGGACGCAATCGGGAATTGATGTTAAATAATTGCCCGATAAATATAATGCTTTTAACTGGGTTAAATTGCCAATAGAGTCTGGGATTTCAGTGAGTTGGTTATCGTTTAAACACAGCCATGTTAAATTTGTCAACTTGCCAAGCGCTTCTGGGATTTCAGTGAGTTGATTATTGTTTAAAAGCAACTTTGTTAAATTCGTCAGCTTACTCAGGCATTCGGGGATTTCGGTGAGTTGGTTATTGTGTAAAAACAGCGATGTTAAATTCGTCAGTTTACTCAGGTATTCTGGGATTTCGGTGAGTTGGTTGTTGCTTAAAGTCAGCGTTGTTAAATGCGTCAGTTTATTCAGGCATTCGGGGATTTCGGTGAGTTGATTATTGTTTAAATCCAGCCATGTTAAATTCGTCGGCTTGCCAAGCGCTTCTGGGATTTCAGTGAGTTGGTTATCGCTTAAATGCAGCTCTGTTAAATGCGTCAGTTTACTCAGGTATTCTGGGATTTCGGTGAGTTGATTATTGTTTAAATCCAGCACTGTTAAATTCGTCAGCTTGCCAAGCGCTTCTGGAATTCCAGTGAGTTGGTTATCGCTTAAATACAGCTCTGTTAAATGCGTCAGCTTACTCAGGCATTCTGGGATTTCGGTGAGTTGGTTGTTGCTTAAATCCAGCACTGTTAAATTCGTCAGTTTACTCAGGTATTCTGGGATTTCGGTGAGTTGATTATTGTTTAAAGTCAGTGCTGTTAAATGCGTCAGTTTACTCAGGCATTCTGGGATTTCAGTGAGTTGATTATTGCTTAACATCAACAGTGTTAAATTCGTCAACTTGCCAAGCACTTCTGGAATTTCAGTGAGTTGGTTGTTCTGTAAATCCAGCTCTGTTAAATTCGTCAACTTGCCAAGCGCTTCTGGAATTTCAGTTATGCCGCTACCGCTCAAATCTAGGCCGCGTGCCTCCCAAAGTCTTTTCCTGTTATACGGTAGTTTTTTCTCCTCGGTATTGTGTGCATCAACCCACGCAATCAATTTGCCAAAGAACAGCCTATCGCTGGGCATGGGTTCTAATGGTTTTTTTAATTTTTCCAGTACCATACGGTCAAGCTCTGTCATGCCGTTAACTTCCATCGCTACTACTTCCCCTAAACAAAAATAACTTCATCATTTCTTTCTTAGAACCTGTTTATGATCTTTTCAAGCTGTTATTATTATTGATTTTTCTGCACAGTCATGACAAGAGCACTATACCCAAGCGACATAACACCCGAACAGTTTGAAATTATCCGACCGCATCTGGAGGCGTTCAAAAAAACAACCAAACCGCGTCAAATTGAATTATATGATATTTTTTGTGCCAATTTATATGTTCTAAGTAGGTGTCCATAACTGTTTTAACAAAACCCTACAGAATGTTAAATAACTTTTGGCTTCCCACTTACTTGCCCTCCCCTTTAAATAATGAGAACTGCTGGGTCAAGTGCCGCACCAAAGACCTTCCAGGTTTTTAAAACATGGAAGGTCTTAACCGAGACTCAACCGCGTAGTCTCTAGCCCTTGACACACAAGTAATCGTTTAAATACCGATACCCGGAGCGAGTGGTTATGCCCATGTCTTCGTTGAGCGGTTTGACGACATGGGAACGATCATGCAAATTGCTGATGCTGCGCCAACGCCCAACGTACATGTTCCCTGACCATCTCGGAGTCATGATCGAGCATGGGCTTTAAGGCTTCGATAATCAGCGTGGATTTCGGCGCATTGCCCAAAGCCACGGCGATATTCCTGAGCCAGCGCTGATGACCGATTCTGCGTATCGCTGAGCCTTCGGTTTTTGCCAGAAATTCCGCTTCAGTCCAGGCAAATACCTCAAGCAATTGCGGGGTGTCGAGTCGATGTCTGGGATTGAAATCCGCTTCATCGGTCGGTTTGGCAAAACCGTTCCACGGGCAGATGATCTGGCAATCGTCGCAACCGTAGATGCGGTTACCGATCAGCGGCCTCAAGTCCTCCGGTATCGAGCCGTGCAGTTCGATAGTTAGGTAGGATATGCAGCGTCTGGCATCGACCTGATAGGGCGCGATAATCGCCTGGGTTGGGCAAATATCCAGGCAGGCGCGGCAACTGCCGCAATGCGCTGTGGCAGGCGTGTCGATGGGGTGCGGCAGGTTAGTGAACAGTTCGCCGAGGAAAAACCACGATCCGGCTTTGCGGTTGATGACCAGGGAATGCTTGCCTATCCAACCCAGCCCCGCTTTTTCGGCCAAGGCCTTTTCCAGAACTGGCGCGCTATCGACAAAAGCCCGCATGGCGCCGGGGAGTTGGGGGCCGATTTCCGCCTGGATTTTGTCAGCCAGTTTTTGCAGGCGGGTGCGCATCAGTTTGTGATAATCGCGGCCCAATGCATAGCGGGAAATATAGGCGGAAGTAGGGTCGTCTAGCCGCTGTTTCATGGTGGTTTGGGGTTCAGGCAGGTAATCCATACGCACCGAAATAATGCGCAGGGTTCCCTCATGCAAAAGCTCGGGTCTGCTGCGTTTAAGGCCGTGACGCTGCATATAGTCCATTTCGCCGTGAAAGTTATTATCCAGCCAGTTTTTCAGGTGAGCTTCCGCTTCCGGTAATTCAGTGTCGGTAATGCCTACTTGTTGAAAGCCCAGCTCTTGTCCCCATTGTTTAATTTTTAGGGCTAGGCTTGCCATTTGTTGACTGTTGATGTCCATAGCTGACGATAAGAATATAATGAGTTGTAGAAGCAACCGGCAGGTTGTCATTAGATTTCTTGGTGCCAACCCAAGGCAACCGGCAGGTTGCCGCTACGAAAAGACATTACAATACCATGCAAAATTTACCAATAAAACTCTATCGCGCGGCACAGGCCAGGGAAATGGATCGAATCGCCATACAGGAACGCGGCATTCCCGGTTTTGAATTAATGAGCAGGGCAGGGTATGAGGTTTTTCAAGTTCTCAAAAAACAATGGCCGAGCGCCCGGTCTGTAGCCGTTTTTTGCGGTTCCGGCAATAATGCGGGCGATGGCTATATTGTTGCCGCTCTGGCATTGGCAGCAGGGTTGAACATTTGTGTTTATACGGTGTCGGAGCCTGATAAACTCAATGGCGATGCGTTGACTGCCTACCGGAAATACAGTGAAGCTTATGGAACGGTTATGCCGTTTCAGTCAGGACAGGTTATTCATGCCGATGTGTTGGTTGATGCGCTGCTCGGTATCGGGTTGGATAGGCTGGTAACCGGGCTTTATGCGGAAGCGATACAGGCGATCAATGCCCATTTATCTCCGGTAATCGCCGTGGATATTCCCTCCGGTTTACATGCCGATACCGGCAACGTGATGGGCTGTGCGATAAAAGCCGATTGTACGGTGACTTTTATCGGCCTGAAGCAGGGATTATTTACTGGACAGGCGGCCGACTATTGTGGCGAGATCTATTATGCGCAATTGGCTGTGCCTAATGATGTGTTTTCCGGGTTTAAAGCTGCGGCGACGCGTGTCGTCAAAATGCCGTTGCCGCGCCGTAAGCGTTGTGCGCATAAAGGTGATTGTGGGCATGTGCTGATAATAGGCGGCGAGCTCGGTTATTCCGGTGCGGCCAGAATGGCGGGTGAGGCGGCGTTGCGGGTAGGCGCAGGCTTGGTCAGCATAGCGACACGAGTCGATCATTCCGGGCTGATGAATTTGGGCAGGCCGGAATTAATGGGTCATGGTGTAGAAACCCCTGAACAACTGGCGATGTTATCGGCAAAAGCCGACATCATTGTTGTTGGGCCGGGATTAGGGCAAAGCGCTTGGGCACAAGCGTTGTTCAATGCTGCGGTAAGCTCAGGAAAACCCATGATAGTCGATGCAGACGGCCTGAATCTGTTAGCCGATTCGCCAACCGAAAAATCGGACTGGATTTTAACGCCGCATCCGGGCGAAGCGGCGCGTCTATTAAATTGCACGACTGCCGAGATACAGCAAGACCGATTTGCAGCGGCCTCATCGATCCAGTCCCGCTACGGCGGTGTTGCAATTCTTAAGGGCTCAGGAACATTGATCGCATCCGAACACGGGCTTGCCGTTTCCGGTACCGGCAATCCGGGTATGGCATCCGGCGGTATGGGCGATGTACTTTCCGGAGTGATTGCCGGTTTGCTGGCTCAGGGTTTATCTTTGCAGGATGCTGCACAACAAGGGGTTTATAATCACGGCTTGGCGGCCGATTTGGCCGTAGCAAAAGACGGGGAAAGAGGCTTGCTGGCCAGTGATTTAATGCCTTATCTTAGGCAATTGGTAAATTGATGAAGACATATTTAAAGGACACAGAAGCGACAGAGCAGTTTGGTGCCAAACTTTGGGCAGAGCTGCCGTCAAAATGCCTGATCTTTTTGCACGGCGATCTGGGCGCTGGAAAAACAACGTTGGTCAGAGGCTTTCTAAGGGCGGCAGGTTACACCGGTGCGGTTAAAAGCCCGACTTATACACTGGTCGAAGAATATACGATAGGCGGCCGCAAGCTATTTCATTTCGATTTGTACCGGGTTGTCGATCCCGAAGAGCTGGAATGGATAGGCATAAGAGATTATTTCGATCAGGATTGCGTATGTTTTATCGAGTGGCCTGACAGGGGCAAAGGCTTTTTACCCGATCCAGATTGGGTCATCAGCTTGGTTAGCGAAGGAATTGGCCGGTCAGTGTGTTGTGGGAGCGGCTTTAGCCGCGATTGATCGCGGCTAAAGCCGCTCCCACAACACTAAAGTTAAAAAATATAGTTACAACCTGTCTGGAAAAACAATTACATACTGCTATAATCTAATCCAGATTATCACTTTGTGAGTACTGTCGATGGGAAGTTTCTGGAAGGTCTTGTTTGTTATTGGATTACAGTTATTGGTGACTGTACCCGGTTATGCGCAACAAATCGATGTTAGGTCATTGCGTTATTGGAATACGCCTGATCAGACTCAAATGCTGTTTGATGTTTCAGCTTTGCCTGAACATCGTATTTTCCTGATGAAGAACCCGGCGCGCTTAGTGATCGATATGCGCAATGTCAATTTAAAGCAGGCATTGAGTCAGCCGCCGTCATCTCACCCGTTGTTTTCTCAATTACGCGTTGCAACAAGAAATAACACTGACATAAGGATTGTAGTCGATCTAAAAAAAGAGATTAGTTCGCAAAGCACGTCACTAAGAACCAATAGCATGAATGGAAAACGTCTGATCATTGAATTATTGGATAAAGATCCGAATAAATATGCCAAGGTTGAACAGAATGCAGAGATTAAACTCATTGCTTCTAAACAAATTGCCTCTAAAGCGACGGACAGTCAGCAAACAGAAAAACCGGTCAAAGAATCCCCAAAGACTGTAGCTAAAAAGACTGACGTCATCCCGGTTAGATCAACAAAATCGGCTAAACATAACAAAGACATCATTATTGCTGTTGATGCGGGGCATGGCGGAAACGATCCCGGTGCGCATGGGCAAAACGGTACTGAGGAGAAAAAAATTACCCTTGCCATTGCCAGAAAACTCGCAAAGTTAATCAATGAACAACCGGGCATGAAGGCTGTCTTGGTACGTAAAGGCGATTATTACGTGGATCTTAGAAAAAGAATGCAAATTGCCAGGGCAGCCAAAGCCGATTTGTTTATTTCGATTCATGCCGATGCCTTCCAGAATGCTACAGTTAAAGGCGCTTCGGTGTTTACTTTATCCAACAAAGGCGCAACCAGCGAAGCGGCGCGTTGGCTGGCGGACAGTGAAAATGCATTAGACTTGGTTGGCGGTGTCAGTCTGAATGATAAAGAAAATGTGTTGGCTTCAGTATTACTGGATTTGTCGCAGACCGCTACGCAAGATGCGAGTGTGAATGTCGCGAGAAAAGTGCTTAAAAATTTCCAGAACATTGGTGAATTGCATTACGCCTCAGTGCAAAAAGCCGGGTTTCTGGTGCTGAAATCGCCCGATGTGCCGTCTATTTTGGTAGAAACAGCGTTTATCTCCAATCCGTCAGAAGAGCTTAGGCTAGTCAACACCGCGCATCAATCGAAAATCGCCAGTGCTATTTTTAATGGTGTACGCAGTTATTTTAATACGACTTCTCCTTATAAAGCCTCTCCTGAGGAAAGTAGTGTGGCAGCTTTAGCGATGTGAGAAACCGATTCCTTGGATCGGGATTTTACAACGAAATGTGAATAATTACCCTCAGTCATATAAAATACGCGTTTTGCTTTAGGTTTGCTGATGCGTATTCATTCACTCCCCACTCAGCTTGTTAATCAGATTGCCGCCGGTGAAGTGGTCGAAAGGCCTTCGTCCGTGGTTAAAGAGTTGGTTGAAAACTGTTTTGATGCGGGCGCCAGTCAAATCTTTATTGAAATCGAGCAGGGCGGAGCAAGGCTGATAAAAATCAGGGATAACGGCTGCGGCATCGTCAAAGACGACTTGCCGTTAGCCTTATCCCGACATGCGACCAGTAAAATCGCCAGTCTAAAAGACCTGGAACAGGTGGTCAGCATGGGTTTTCGCGGCGAGGCCTTGCCCAGTATCAGCTCGGTTTCAAGGCTTACGCTGATTTCACGCATCAGCGATGCCGATTGTGCTTGGCGGGTCAATGCCGACGGTACCGAGCAGGACTTCGATCCGCAGCCCGACCCGCATCCGCAAGGCACTACCATTGATGTGCGCGACCTGTTTTACAACACTCCCGCCAGACGCAAGTTTTTAAAAACCGAAAAAACCGAATTTGCCCACATCGAAACGTTGATCAAGCGCATGGCGTTGAGCCGTTTCGATATTGGCTTTAGCCTCTCGCATAACCAAAAGGAAATACTCAATCTAAAACAGGCGGCGACGGAAACTGAGCAGGAACAAAGGATTGCCGGTATTTGCGGCTCGGCCTTCATCGAAAATTCGGTACGAATCGACTTTGCGGCATCGGGCCTACAACTGACCGGCTGGGTCGGGTTGCCTACTTTTTCCCGTAGCCAGCAGGACATGCAGTTTTTCTACGTTAACGGTAGGCTGGTCAGGGATAAGCTGGTTTCCCATGCTGTTAAACAGGCTTATCAGGATGTTCTGTTTCATGGGCGGCAGCCGGTTTTTGTCTTGTACCTGACGCTTGATCCTACCCTGGTTGATGTCAACGCCCATCCGGCAAAGCTTGAGGTTAGGTTCAGGGAAGGCCGTTTGGTGCATGATTTTTTGTTTTCTGCGCTGCATCGATCGCTCGCAGATTTGAGGCCTGGACACGGCACTCGATCTAATGTAACCCAACAAGCGGAGTCGGAATCGTCGCCACAAATACAATTTAACTTGGCTGAGAATCTAAACAGTGTGAGTTGGGTTAGCGGTAGCGTAACCCAACAATCAGAATCTGATATTGATACTAAACCGATTTACAGTTTAAGATCACCGCAGCAAGCGTCATTGCCGTTGCATGTAGAAGAAGCGATACAAGCCTATGCTTCGTTGTATCCAAAACCCGAGCCGATAGTAATGCAGTCGGAAGCCAAGCCGCTAGGCTACGCCATCGCGCATCTACATAATATTTATATTTTATCCGAAACACCGACTGGCATTATTCTGGTTGATGCCCATGCCGCGCACGAAAGGGTCACTTATGAGCGGTTAAAGCAGCAATATCAGAATGGCGCAGTACCCAGCCAGCCTTTATTGCTGCCGATCAAAATAAAAGTCAGTGCGGCTGAAGCAGATTTGGCCGAACAGGAACAAGTATTTTTCGGTTCACTGGGTTTTGAGCTCAATCGTGCCGGGCCGGAAACCATCGTGCTGCGCTCAATACCTGTTTTATTAGGTAATACCGACTTGGAAACCCTGGTTCGCGATGTGCTGTCCGACATGACTGAACACGGCATGAGTCGACGGATACAGGAAAAATCCAATGAAATATTGGCTACGGTGGCCTGTCATGGCGCAGTACGCGCGCGCCGCCGCCTAACCGTCGACGAAATGAATGCTTTGTTGCGGGATATGGAACAAACCGAAAGAATAGGCCAATGCAATCACGGCAGACCTACCTGGATAGAATTATCGACCAACGATCTCGATAAATTCTTTTTGCGCGGGCAA
>JBCKWP010000018.1:0-24108 GCA_038922455.1 Methylobacter sp.
CAGAATATTATTTTTTTTCATTGGCGCTGACCGAGAAGGCGAACGTCAAACATATAAAACAGCTGTTTTTCTTGGTGGTGACTATTCAAGCTTGGCTTTTCAGTACCCCTCTCCACTATAACGCTCAACATAACTTGCACTGCAAGAAAATTTAATCATGGCTATAGAGATAGAACATAAATTTTTGCTCGCCAACGATAGCTGGCGTAAACACGTTAGCCGCTCAGTAGAGTATCGGCAAGGCTATTTAAGCTCCCAGTCAACCAGCTCAATCAGGGTGCGAACCAGTGATGACCACGCCTGGCTGAATATAAAAACCGCGACTATCGGCACCCACCGGCACGAATATGAATATGAAATACCGATGGCCGATGCTAACGAGATATTAAACAATCTTTGCAGCTTGCCATTAATCGAAAAAACTCGACATTTCGTCACTGATGACGGCAATCTTTGGGAAATAGATGAGTTTGAAGGCGACAATCAGGGCTTGATAGTCGCTGAAATTGAATTGGATGAAACAGGACAATCTTTTTCAAAACCGTCCTGGTTAGGCAGGGAAGTCACCGGCGATTTGCGTTATTACAACAACAATCTCGTCATACAGCCGTATTCAGAGTGGCGTGAAGACTAAGTATTTTATCCATAATGAACCTGATTAGAAACATTCTTCAGCTGGATGCTCCGCAGTCTTCAATTTACGGCTTTCCACTTAAACCGAGACAGATAACATCCCTTTGAGGGATGTTATCTGTAAGTTTCCCCGTTTAAGTTGGAATCTCTGCAGGAATGACAGCCATTTTGGCGCTGACTGAAACATCTTGCTAATAAGGTAATGAAAACCTGAAAACGGCAGTTAGCCCATGAGAAATGTGCCTACTGTTGGTTATCGTACCTGAACGAAAATAAATTAATTTCATTTGGCAATCGCAAAATAAGGTTAACCAGGTCATCATCCACCCTCGCTAAATGATGTCTTTAAATAAACTCGGCATTCAATCGTGCAATGCTTTCTGCTAGAATGGCGCCCTAAATTGAAAAATCAACTTTCCTGGTAATAATTATGACTTTTGTAGTCACCGAAAACTGTATCAAATGCAAATTTACTGATTGTGTCGACGTATGCCCTGTAGATTGCTTTCATGAAGGCCCTAACTTTCTGATTATTGATCCAGATGAGTGTATTGATTGTACGTTATGCGAACCTGAATGCCCTGCCAACGCAATTTTTTCAGACGATGAAGTGCCGGAAGGACAGGAAGGTTTTATCGCACTCAATGCGGAACTGGCCAAAGAATGGCCTGTTATCACCAATGTAAGGCCGGCTTTACCGGATGCTGATGACTGGAATGGCAAAGAAGGTAAACTGGAGCTATTGGAAAGATAATCCCTTTGCAAGCGATCCATAGGCGACCCGCCAGACCGGGTCGTTTCTGCCCTAAGGGTTGCTACAAAACCGAAACAACTAAAGCAAACACAAAGACGAAAATCACAAACAGCGCAAACAACGCTTTTTTAGTCAGTCCCGCTCTTATCAGCCTCAGTTCGGCCAGAAATTCCTGCTTAACGTCATCTGAATTAAGGATTCTTTTGCAGCGTCCGCGCCATGTCTGCATTTCCTCCTGCGCTTCCTGTTCGGCAATAATCTCGGTAATTCTTGAGTAAAAACTGCTGCATTCCGGGCATTTCATATCGCGACCATTGCCTTGATGACCACAGACTGGACATTTATTCATCTCATTCTCCACAAACCGTTTATTCAGAATTCTTCGTCAAACCGGTACGGCTCCATCTGAATGGATTCGACCCGCCGCCCCTGCATCATACAAATACCGTTATAGCGCTCATCCCCGGTTGAAGAAAACTCAAATAGAAATGTTCGCCACAGCCGCATTTTACCGGTGTGATCTCTTTTTAACCGGATGCTGCTTAGCGCGACATACTCATCCAGCATTTGCACGTCCAGATTCAAGCAATGCACCCGGACGGCCTTAAGCGCGACCTCTTTCGCTTGCTGCCCATTAAACCAGTACAGGGTTACCGCCAACAATAAAGCTATTAAAATAAGATCGTCTAGCATGGTCTATGATTTGATATTGTTAACCTGAATTTAGGTATTCGCTGTATTGTACTTAGATTTCCCGATAAAGCTTTCCGGCAAATATCAGACCTGTGCAGTCAAAGGAGAAAAGCATGAAACTTCCCATTACCGGCGGCTGCCTTTGCGGCGCAGTCAGATACGAAATCACCGCCAAGCCTATCGGCGGCTTCAACTGCCATTGCCGAACCTGTCAGAAGGCGATAGGCGCGCCCTATTTTGCAGGCATGTTTGTTCCGGCTTCAGCCCTCTCCATAACCGGCGGCTATAAAGAATATGCAACTATTGCGGCAAGCGGCAACACAGTCTATCGCGGTTTTTGCCCGGAATGCGGAACCTCGCTGTTCGGCAGGAACAGCAGCTTTACCGACATTAGGCCGGTCGCCGCAGCAACGCTTGACGATCCCAGTATTTTTCAGCCGCAAAAAGATAGTTGGGTGGCCGATGCCCAGCCATGGGACACCATGAATCCTGATTTACCGAAATTTGACGGCAATCCCTGGCATTGAGTTAAGCTATCCGCCATTTTGGCCTACCTATTTTTTATCTATCTTGGAGAACTTATGAATCCCGGACAACTGAGCACCGTCGAAATACAACCTGAATCAGAGCATCGCTATTCCGTGATATGGCTGCACGGATTAGGCGCGGACGGCCATGACTTTGAAGGCCTGGTTCCCGAACTGCTTTTAACCGCGCAGGCAAACATCCATTTCATTTTCCCCAACGCGCCCATCCAGCCTGTCACCATCAATGGCGGAATGTCGATGCGCTCCTGGTACGACATCTTGGAAATGTCGCTGGAACGCAGAGTAGATATTGACGGCATTTATCAATCGGCCGGATTGATTGAATCGCTGATTGAGCAGGAAATTAACAAGGGCATTCCATCAAGCAATATCTTGCTGGCCGGATTTTCTCAAGGCGGCGTCATTGCGCTTCATGCCGGATTAAGATGCCGACATAAACTGGGCGGCATTGTTGCGCTGTCGACTTATTTGCCGACCATCGAACAGTTAAAAACAGAACGTTCCGCAGCCAACAACACTACGCCAGTATTTATGGCTCACGGCATCATCGATACTGTCGTAGCGGTCGAGTCCGGCAAAGCCGCATTCGATGCGTTAAAAGCGATGGGCTACCCAATTGAATGGCATGATTATGTGATGGAACATAGCCTTTGCATTGAAGAAATCGAACATATTTCAGCGTTTATGAATTCGATTTTCAAATAGAAAACAATGGCACTCGGCAATTGCTCCTGCATTGCTCTCGGCAACCGCTCCCTGCGTTGCTCTACCTCCTCCATCCGTGGAGTCGTACCTCCTGCGTCCATGCAGTCGATGGATGGCGCTGATTTTACTGATAAACACGGATAAAAATCCGTTTAAATCTGTCTGATCCGCGCCATCCATATGCCATTTCTTTAACTGCTGAATTTAGGTTCAAAGCTAGCTTTGAACTCGAGATGCCATGCGACACATGAAAATCCATGTTCCATTTAAAAATGAGTAGCCACCTTCTACGTGGTGATAACTTTAACCCTGTTTAATGTACTCAGACTTAACTTAACGGCATTGACTCTGCCCCCACTCACCCGCCGAATCCAATAAGTAGGTGTCCATAACTGTTTTAACAAAACTCTGATGTAGGAGCGGCTTTAGCCGCGATTATCGCGGCTAAAGCCGCTCCTACAGATTGTTAAACAACTTTTGATCCATTACTTACATATTACGCGATGGTCAATTATTTTTCTTTGTTGTCATCGGCTGATCGACTCCATGCACCATCAGTTCAAAGCCCGCCTGTAACCAATATTCCTGAACGACACCCGCTTGATGGCTTTTCATCATACCCCAAAGCTGCTTGACTAACGCATAATGGCTGCCCGACAACGCATGTTGGCAACCGGCCAGTTGTTTATTATAGAGCTTGGGATTGGCTATTTGCCGATCATTAAACAACGCCTCCAAATCAGCCAAGCAAGGGGCTATCAAGCCCATAACATTGGGAAAGGATTGCGCAATAACCAACCCCTTGGGGTCAATATCGGCCATGACCAACACCGGCAGGTTAAGTTGCGCCAACAGTAGCCGCACAGTCTTTTCGCTGTAGTAATTGTCGCCCCGATATAACACCAAAGGATCAGCATATTGATCCGGAAAATTCAGCCGCATAGTTGCCAAATGGTCGAAACAACGATAGTTTTCAACCAACAGGATGCAGCTATGCGCCGTGCCGCTTATGTCCGCCAACGCCATATCCAGATGACCGCAGCCCGGCAACGAATAGGATTTTTCGTTGATTTTTAAACTGAGACCCACCCGTGTTTTAATGGCCAAGCGGTCTTTTTTGACCGCCTGACCGGCCATTTTCTCATCCTGGGCAACAAATAAAGCCTGTTCACGAGTCATTGCCGAAAAATCGGCAACCGAGGTTTGCCAAAGATCAAAGCCCTCCTCATGTTTAACCACGGCGACTAGTTCGTCCTTATCCTGCGGGCTGACTTTCAGCTTATTGCCTTGGGTTTGGCCGATATTGTATTGTCGATGCAGGTATTCCCAGCTCTTGTTAAGCGGAAAAACCTGCCGGTCAGAGCGGATCGCCGTCTCAATAACCTTCAGCAATTGCTTGTTCAATGTTCAGCACCCCGGAACTGAAGCATAATATCCCGCACTTTTTTGTTGCCGGAAAAGCGCTGTCCGTCATCGGCCTGAATCAGTTCCATCTGCAAACGTTTATTGCGTTGCTGCCGCCTTAACCATTCATTAAGTACACAGCTCAACCAAATCGAAGCTTCGATGTCATCCACAAAAGCCTGCTGGAATGCTACGGCTGAAATGGCTCGCCCCTCATTCTTCAACACCCGGTCAAAATACACCCGTAGCTGCTTCCGATAAAGCGGCAAGTCCAAGGTTATTTTGTCGGGTGTGTTTAAGGACACCGCATTCAACCCGCGCTGTTTTTGTTTTGCCAACAGGGTTTCGGTATCGAAACGGATTTTTTGCGCAATCTCAACTAGGTCTTCTTCCAGCGCGTGATCCAAGGGATCGGCATAGGCAAATAATGCCAGCGGCTTGATTTGGTTCCAATGTTCGGGGATGCTGTCGCGCTCGCTCCAGTCTTGCGGCTGGTAATTCTGGTTTTGCTGTAGAAAATACGCAAAGCCTTGCACCAACTGCGCTCTGGCCTCTATTTGCCTGAGTTCGAATAAAAACACTTTCAGCTTGTCGAGAATGTCCTGCAAGCGCTGCTGATAGATGGGCAGTAAGCGGATCAACTGATGATCCAGCAATTCATAAACCAGCGGCTGGTCTTCAACCAGTTCCAGCAAAAACTCCGGTTGCAGCGCGGTGATCGCATTCACCAGCTTTTCCAGCCGGGAAATATAAAAGGCATTCTGTTTTTGTTTTTCCGCCAGGGTGCGCACATTGGCAAAACGGCTGTTGACCAGCATCAATAAATAGCGGGTGTTCTCTTCCAGGGTGTCGGACAAATCAAAAACCAAGCGTTCGATTTCGGCAAAATAGTTGTCGCAATCGTCCAGCCGGGTTTCATCATAAGCATCTTGATACAGACTGATCTGCTGTTCCAAGGTTTCGATCCAACCGGCCAGATCGGTGTCCAAGCGCCGCACCCGGTCGCTGCTCAAGGCGCTGTCTATAAACTGAGTCAAACGCCCGGCGATACGGTAACCATCGGCGTTATGATTGACCAACACCTTCAATTGTTTGAGCTGGTTAAGGGTGCGCTGGTTTTGGCTGTCCTTGTAGACCACGCCGGTAAAATAAGCTTCGGCAATCAATTCGCTATGGTTGGCCAAGGCTTTAAACAAGCGCTCCAAGCCCTGTTGCGACTGGCTCAAAACAGGCTCTCCTGAATAGCATCGGTTTCGCCCTGCTCGGTGGGGATTTGCTCGTGTTCCTGGATAAACTGTAAGGCTTGGTAAAAATAATCCAGCTTGCCGGTGACTTGGTAAATCAGCGTGTCGCGGTTGGCCAAGTTCAGATAACCCCATTTGCACAGCGTGTGCAACAGCTTTTCCAGTCGTCCTTTGACCGAATCGTCGCCGCTGGTAAAATCCTTGAATTTTGCAAAGGTCTGCAAACGGTCAGCCAAGGCTTGGTTTTGTTCGATGACCTGCAACAAACCGGAAAAGCTCAGCGTGTCGCCGGGCGATAACGCCGCATCCTGGTTCAGGCAGGACATCATCATGTCCAGCCATTCCACCACCGGCTGCAACTCGACACGGAACTGCTGGAAAACTTTACGTATGTCGCTACGCGCACTGCTGTCTATGTTTCTATAAGCCGCAAAAAACGCCAGCTGGTTCTGCGTGCCGGACAAGCGATAATCAAGGCGCGTCAAAAATTCATCCACTTGCGCGGCATTTTCAGGGTCTTGCAAATACCGGAAACCAGATTCATCGCTGACTTCGCAAATAAATTCGCCTTGCAACAACCGTTTTAGCAATCGATCAAACATGTTCCGCCGCCGTCAAAGGTTCAAGAGTTGCCAAATAATCCTCGTCCACCTCCATTTCGATCAGCTCCCGATAGCCGAACACCTGATAACGGTTTTTGAACAGCCTTAACACTTCGGGGTCAGGGTCGGGAAACGCCGAAAATAAAGTGATGTTGTTTTTGGTCAACATTTCCACCAACACCTCGATATTCATCTGGTGCAATTCTTTGAGCTCATCCATCGGCCAGATGATATTTAACGGCTGGTCTTTACGGATCATATTCACCAGGGCAATAAAAAACACGCACAAAATTAGGTACGACAAGCCATGACTGGAAATCTGCCGCAAATCTTCGGCATGGGTCGCCCGCTTGCTGCGGCCGTTTTCGCTGACGATGATCTCCAGCTCCAGCAAATTGACCAGCTTCATTCCCACCTTGCCTTTATTTTGCAGCTGTTCGGACACCAGCCTGACGATGTCGGCAAATTCCTGGCTCGGCAACTGCCCGTCATTGGTACGGCTCCAGTCATCATAATTTTTGGTGAAGCTGACGATTTGTTCCCAGTAACCCAGCGTCGTAACCTTGGACGTTAAGCGCCCCTGGATACTTTCGATTTTCTCGAAACGGATATTGCTGTCGATATTCGCCGCCAAGCGGCGGGATAAGGAAACGATGCCACGGTCGAAACGTTCCAAAGCCTGCTGGTAATTCCTGATGGCGCTGCCGAACAGTTTCGCCTGGCTCATCAGCCAACTTCTGGCGGTGTTGGCTTCCGTGGCATACCACGCCTGAATTCGGCCCAGCCAAGCCATTTCATCACTATCAAAACCTAATTCATCTTCGACACGGGCATAATATCGGCCCGGATGGGTGCCGGGAAAGCGCGCCAATACCTGTTTCAAATACCGGATCAGACCGGCCAACTCTTTGCGCAGAGCCTTGTGTTGCTCGGTTAATTTACGGCAATCGGTCTGCAACAGCGCCACGGTATGGGCATTGTCAAAACTAGCCTGTTCAGCTGCGCGCTTTACATAAGCGGCTAATTCAGCCAGCAGGTTATTAATAGCTTTGATTTCCTTGTCAAGCTTTTGGTACTTGATCGTTATTTGCTCCAGTTCCTTTTTTAAGGCATCACGCCGTAGTTGCATATCGGCTTTTTCAGTCTCATATTGGTTTTGCTGCTGCTTTAGTTTGGCCTCAGTCTCCCGGACTTTAACCGTCGAGCCGTCGTATAAAGACCAGTCTTTATCCAGCCATCGTTGATACTCCTTAACCAATTGTTCGGCCTGTTCTGCGGCTTTTAGTTCATCTGCTAATTGGCTGATTTTGGCTTCAAGGTCTGTTAAGGTGGCGGTATCGACTTTTCTGTCCTGCAAGCTCTGAATCCGTTGCAGCTCCAATTGCGTTAACTCGCTGCCTTTTTGTTGATTGACCTTATTGATAAGCTGCTGCCTTTGCTCGACTTGTAACAGCATGTCGGCGGAAATCTGCTGGATTTTGGCCGAAAGCCCCAGATTCAATTGCTGTATTTCGCTTTCCAGCTGTTGTTTGAGCGTTTGCAGTCGGTTATTGCTCAAGCCGATTTGCCCTTCCACTGTGGCTTTTTCCTGTTCCAGCTTGGCCTTGCGTTCTTTCTTGCTGCGCTCAATTTGTTGCTTTAACGAGTGTAATTCTTCATCCAACCCATTTAATTGTGTTTGCAATTGTCCGGCGCTAAAAGCCGCCGCTTTGACTTGCTTTTCCAAAGCGTCGGCCAACTTTTTTAATTCCTGCAACTGTTCGTCGCTTTTTGCCTCCGCAACGTTCAGCAGGCCCAATTGGTTCCGGGCATCGGCCAACAGTGCGCGGATTTTTTCTTCATCGGCGGCATGGTCGGCCTGCAAATTATCCAGGTTCAAGCTCAAGCCATAAAAAGTCTGGCCCAAGGTTTGTGCGACAGGCTCCAGATCGTCCATTAACAACAAATCCGGGTTAATCACCTTGGCGATATTGTTGATCCAGTCCGGCTGATGTTCTCGCAAAAAGCCCAGCAAGGTGTCCGGGTTGGCGTCCAATTGCTTTTGCAGTTGGTCAAGTGCCTCCTGGATGCGCTGTTTTTGTTCGGCTTGTTGACGTTTTTCGCTAAACACGCCATCGATCAGCGCCTGATTTTTCTTGGTTTCCGCTTCAATTGCCTTAACGGTTTTTCCTGCTTCATCCTTTTGCTGCCGGATAGACTGAAGCAGCTCCATCTTGGCTTCCCGGTTTTCAATCAAGGCGGGATCCGGTTGGATTTGGCCAATCTGGCTGTTCAACGCACCCCAATCGCCCCGCAACTTCAATTGTTCGTCATGCAAAATAGCTTGCTGCTTCTGGTTTGCCTGCCTGAGCGACTCTCTGCCATGCTCCGCATCTTGATTGGCGGCGGACTTGGCTTCGGCGGCCTGTTGTTGCAAGTCTCTTATGCCGATTTCATAGCCGTGTTGCTGTTCGGCAAAATGCTTTTCCTTTTCCGCTTTCAGTCGCTTAAACTCGGCTTCGATGTCCTGCACATCGGACATCAATTGCTTATGGTTGTCCCGCTCCCTAGCCAAGCTGTCCTTTATTTGATCAAGACCGGCAACCAACTGTTTTTTGTCCTGCACATCCTGTTTTTCCCAGTTGGCCTTTTCATCTTCCAGGGATTTCTTTTGCCGTTGCTCCTGCTCCAATTCGCCCTTAACGGTCGCCAGTGCGGATTTAAGTGTCTCTTCTTGTGCTTCCCAGTTTTTTTTGAGCTGTTCCAATTGCTCATTGCAGGCATTCCCCGCTTCCTGCTGGTGCTGCAAACTTTGTTGGTTTTGGTCGCGCAGACATTGCAGGCGATAGTGGAGTTCAGCCAGACTTTGCTCAACTTGAAGCAACTCATTTTCCAGCTGATTGAGCCGTTCGATTTTGTCCCGCTCCGCTTCGGTTTCCTGATAAGCCCGGTATTCCTTATGCCAATCGTCCAGCGTTTCCATTTTCAATTCCAAGGCAAGGGAATCGCGGTTTTCATCAATGCAGTTCACCAGCATTTCGCGCAAGTCGGCAAAATCGGTGGAGCGCATAAACATGCCGGTGACGATTTTTTCTATATCTTTCAGCCGGTGCCCGGAACTGCCGTTGCAAAAGCTGTAACGCGCGATCAAATTACGTAATTCCTGGCCTTTTTTATGCGGCAAATTCTGGATCACCGTGCGGTAATCGCTACAGGCGGTGATCTGGTCGCTACAATTGATGTGCCGCTTAAGGAAATGGGTGCGCAAGCTGCGGCAAGACACAGGATAATGCGAACCATCCCGGCGGGTTTCGATAAAATCGTCCTTGTTAAATCCCTTATCTACAAAGCGATAACACAGACCTTCTTCATTAGGCGATGCATACATCAGCGCCATGCAGGTTTGCTCATCGCGCTGATACTCAAAAATGATATAAGACGACTCGTTCGGCAGATAATGTTTGGCGAAACTGTCGGTGACCCGGCTTTTAGGTACTAGCTTCCCAGGCCGTTCGCCGTAAAACAGTGGCACCAGCCGTAACAACGTGGTTTTACCGGCACCATTGACGCCGTTAAGATTGGTGTGCCCGTCCAGCCGGACTTCCACCAATTCACCGGGCTTGTATGAATCAATAAGGATCAAGCGGTTTAATGAGTACATTTAATTTTTTTCTATCGATTGATTACAGAATGCGTCTATCTGCAACGGGTAGGGCTATTGGAGATTTAGCGGTTGGGACGCGTTGGGCGTTGACATGGGCAGTTCCTTCACACGCCCCAACTGCGGCTTTAAAACTATTTTCGGCATAAATATACCCAGTTTAGGCTTTGGTTTTTCTTCGTGTCTTCGTGGTGAAATGTTTAAGTTGAAGTGCATGGATCAGGATCATCCTAGAAAAAGCAGTTGAGCCACGGATGAACAACGAGGTATCTCAATTCTTTGCAACGCAGAGTACGCCGCAATACCTTACTTGGCTTTTTCTCGCTATTTTCAGATCACTACGAAGACACGAAGAAAATGTCGTGTCTTCGTAGTGATAATTTTCAGCCCCGCTTGATATGCTGCGGCGGTATGTCGCGTTTTGTTGCGCCGGTATAAAGCTGTCTTGGCCGGCCTATTCTTTGCTCCGGATCCGCGATCATTTCATCCCAATGAGCAATCCAGCCCACGGTTCGACCCATTGCAAACATCGCGGTAAACATGTTGCTGGGTATGCCTAAGGCATGCAGCACAATGCCGGAATAATAATCGACGTTCGGGTAAAGTTTTTTATTGATGAAGTATTCGTCTTCGAGCGCAATACGTTCCAGCTCCAAAGCCAATTTAAACAGCTTGTCATCATGTAGGCCAAGTTCTGTCAGTACTTCATGGCAGGTTTCACGCATCAGCTTGGCGCGCGGGTCATGATTTTTATAAACCCGATGGCCGAAACCCATGAGCCTGAACGGATCGTTTTTATCCTTGGCCTTGTTGATGAATGCCGCAATATTCGAGACATCACCAATCTCCTTCAACATGTTGAGCACAGCCTCATTGGCACCGCCATGAGCAGCTCCCCACAGGCAGGCAATCCCGGCGGTAATGCAGGCATAAGGATTGGCACCACTGGAACCCGCTAAACGTACGGTTGAAGTTGAGGCATTTTGTTCATGGTCGGCATGAAGGATTAAAATTCTATCCAGCGCTTTTACCAACACTGGATTAGGCACAAAATCGTCACAAGGCGTACCCAACATCATGCGCATAAAGTTTTCGACGTAGCTCAACTTGTTTTGCGGGTACATAAACGGCAAGCCGGTGCTGTATTTATGACACATCGCCACAATGGTCGGAACCTTCGCGATCAGGCGGATAGCGCTCAGGTCACGATCTTCCTTAGATTTAATGTCCAATGCGTCATGATAGAACGCTGACAACGCGCCAACAACAGCCACCATAATAGCCATCGGATGCGCATCGCGACGAAAGCCTTTAAAAAAGTTAGTTAGCTGGTCATGCACCATGGTGTGCAGGGTGATGGTGCCTTCAAACTTCTGCATTTCATCAGGGGTGGGCAATTCACCATCCAACAACAGATAACAGACTTCTAAAAAAGTACAATGTTCTGCCAGTTGCTCGATCGGGTAGCCGCGATAAAGCAGTATCCCTTGTTCACCGTCTATATAGGTTATCGATGAACCGCAGCTGGCCGTGGAAGTAAAACCGGGATCATAGGTAAACATGCCAGTCTTTTGATACAGAGTCTGGATGTCAACCACATCGGGGCCGATAGTTCCGGATAATATAGGCAACTCACATAAGGACTGAGTTTGCTCATTTAAGGTCACACTGCGCAGTTTAGTCATGGGTTTTCTCGGTTTTTAATAGAGTCTGTAGCGTTATCTAAAGGCTTGATAAATCGGGAAGCTCCCGGTTTATCAAGCCAATGGGTAATCATCCAGTGATATTTCAGTCCATGCCATTGTAGGAGGGGCTTTAGCCCCGATTGAAGCTTCAATCGGGGCTAAAGCCCCTCCTACAATGGCATGGACTGAAATATCACTGGATGATTACCCATTGGCTTGATAAACCGGGAGCTTCCCGATTTATCAAGCCTTTAGATAACGCTACAGACTCTATTAAAAACCGAGAAAACCCATGACTAAACTGCGCAGTGTGACCTTAAATGAGCAAACTCAGTCCTTATGTGAGTTGCCTATATTATCCGGAACTATCGGCCCCGATGTGGTTGACATCCAGACTCTGTATCAAAAGACTGGCATGTTTACCTATGATCCCGGTTTTACTTCCACGGCCAGCTGCGGTTCATCGATAACCTATATAGACGGTGAACAAGGGATACTGCTTTATCGCGGCTACCCGATCGAGCAACTGGCAGAACATTGTACTTTTTTAGAAGTCTGTTATCTGTTGTTGGATGGTGAATTGCCCACCCCTGATGAAATGCAGAAGTTTGAAGGCACCATCACCCTGCACACCATGGTGCATGACCAGCTAACTAACTTTTTTAAAGGCTTTCGTCGCGATGCGCATCCGATGGCTATTATGGTGGCTGTTGTTGGCGCGTTGTCAGCGTTCTATCATGACGCATTGGACATTAAATCTAAGGAAGATCGTGACCTGAGCGCTATCCGCCTGATCGCGAAGGTTCCGACCATTGTGGCGATGTGTCATAAATACAGCACCGGCTTGCCGTTTATGTACCCGCAAAACAAGTTGAGCTACGTCGAAAACTTTATGCGCATGATGTTGGGTACGCCTTGTGACGATTTTGTGCCTAATCCAGTGTTGGTAAAAGCGCTGGATAGAATTTTAATCCTTCATGCCGACCATGAACAAAATGCCTCAACTTCAACCGTACGTTTAGCGGGTTCCAGTGGTGCCAATCCTTATGCCTGCATTACCGCCGGGATTGCCTGCCTGTGGGGAGCTGCTCATGGCGGTGCCAATGAGGCTGTGCTCAACATGTTGAAGGAGATTGGTGATGTCTCGAATATTGCGGCATTCATCAACAAGGCCAAGGATAAAAACGATCCGTTCAGGCTCATGGGTTTCGGCCATCGGGTTTATAAAAATCATGACCCGCGCGCCAAGCTGATGCGTGAAACCTGCCATGAAGTACTGACAGAACTTGGCCTACATGATGACAAGCTGTTTAAATTGGCTTTGGAGCTGGAACGTATTGCGCTCGAAGACGAATACTTCATCAATAAAAAACTTTACCCGAACGTCGATTATTATTCCGGCATTGTGCTGCATGCCTTAGGCATACCCAGCAACATGTTTACCGCGATGTTTGCAATGGGTCGAACCGTGGGCTGGATTGCTCATTGGGATGAAATGATCGCGGATCCGGAGCAAAGAATAGGCCGGCCAAGACAGCTTTATACCGGCGCAACAAAACGCGACATACCGCCGCAGCATATCAAGCGGGGCTGAAAATTATCACTACGAAGACACGACATTTTCTTCGTGTCTTCGTAGTGATCTGAAAATAGCGAGAAAAAGCCAAGTAAGGTATTGCGGCGTACTCTGCGTTGCAAAGAATTGAGATACCTCGTTGTTCATCCGTGGCTCAACTGCTTTTTCTAGGATGATCCTGATCCATGCACTTCAACTTAAACATTTCACCACGAAGACACGAAGAAAAACCAAAGCCTAAACTGGGTATATTTATGCCGAAAATAGTTTTAAAGCCGCAGTTGGGGCGTGTGAAGGAACTGCCCATGTCAACGCCCAACGCGTCCCAACCGCTAAATCTCCAATAGCCCTACCCGTTGCAGATAGACGCATTCTGTAATCAATCGATAGAAAAAAATTAAATGTACTCATTAAACCGCTTGATCCTTATTGATTCATACAAGCCCGGTGAATTGGTGGAAGTCCGGCTGGACGGGCACACCAATCTTAACGGCGTCAATGGTGCCGGTAAAACCACGTTGTTACGGCTGGTGCCACTGTTTTACGGCGAACGGCCTGGGAAGCTAGTACCTAAAAGCCGGGTCACCGACAGTTTCGCCAAACATTATCTGCCGAACGAGTCGTCTTATATCATTTTTGAGTATCAGCGCGATGAGCAAACCTGCATGGCGCTGATGTATGCATCGCCTAATGAAGAAGGTCTGTGTTATCGCTTTGTAGATAAGGGATTTAACAAGGACGATTTTATCGAAACCCGCCGGGATGGTTCGCATTATCCTGTGTCTTGCCGCAGCTTGCGCACCCATTTCCTTAAGCGGCACATCAATTGTAGCGACCAGATCACCGCCTGTAGCGATTACCGCACGGTGATCCAGAATTTGCCGCATAAAAAAGGCCAGGAATTACGTAATTTGATCGCGCGTTACAGCTTTTGCAACGGCAGTTCCGGGCACCGGCTGAAAGATATAGAAAAAATCGTCACCGGCATGTTTATGCGCTCCACCGATTTTGCCGACTTGCGCGAAATGCTGGTGAACTGCATTGATGAAAACCGCGATTCCCTTGCCTTGGAATTGAAAATGGAAACGCTGGACGATTGGCATAAGGAATACCGGGCTTATCAGGAAACCGAAGCGGAGCGGGACAAAATCGAACGGCTCAATCAGCTGGAAAATGAGTTGCTTCAAGTTGAGCAAAGTCTGGCTGAACTCCACTATCGCCTGCAATGTCTGCGCGACCAAAACCAACAAAGTTTGCAGCACCAGCAGGAAGCGGGGAATGCCTGCAATGAGCAATTGGAACAGCTCAAAAAAAACTGGGAAGCACAAGAAGAGACACTTAAATCCGCACTGGCGACCGTTAAGGGCGAATTGGAGCAGGAGCAACGGCAAAAGAAATCCCTGGAAGATGAAAAGGCCAACTGGGAAAAACAGGATGTGCAGGACAAAAAACAGTTGGTTGCCGGTCTTGATCAAATAAAGGACAGCTTGGCTAGGGAGCGGGACAACCATAAGCAATTGATGTCCGATGTGCAGGACATCGAAGCCGAGTTTAAGCGACTGAAAGCGGAAAAGGAAAAGCATTTTGCCGAACAGCAACACGGCTATGAAATCGGCATAAGAGACTTGCAACAACAGGCCGCCGAAGCCAAGTCCGCCGCCAATCAAGATGCGGAGCATGGCAGAGAGTCGCTCAGGCAGGCAAACCAGAAGCAGCAAGCTATTTTGCATGACGAACAATTGAAGTTGCGGGGCGATTGGGGTGCGTTGAACAGCCAGATTGGCCAAATCCAACCGGATCCCGCCTTGATTGAAAACCGGGAAGCCAAGATGGAGCTGCTTCAGTCTATCCGGCAGCAAAAGGATGAAGCAGGAAAAACCGTTAAGGCAATTGAAGCGGAAACCAAGAAAAATCAGGCGCTGATCGATGGCGTGTTTAGCGAAAAACGTCAACAAGCCGAACAAAAACAGCGCATCCAGGAGGCACTTGACCAACTGCAAAAGCAATTGGACGCCAACCCGGACACCTTGCTGGGCTTTTTGCGAGAACATCAGCCGGACTGGATCAACAATATCGCCAAGGTGATTAACCCGGATTTGTTGTTAATGGACGATCTGGAGCCTGTCGCACAAACCTTGGGCCAGACTTTTTATGGCTTGAGCTTGAACCTGGATAATTTGCAGGCCGACCATGCCGCCGATGAAGAAAAAATCCGCGCACTGTTGGCCGATGCCCGGAACCAATTGGGCCTGCTGAACGTTGCGGAGGCAAAAAGCGACGAACAGTTGCAGGAATTAAAAAAGTTGGCCGACGCTTTGGAAAAGCAAGTCAAAGCGGCGGCTTTTAGCGCCGGACAATTGCAAACACAATTAAATGGGTTGGATGAAGAATTACACTCGTTAAAGCAACAAATTGAGCGCAGCAAGAAAGAACGCAAGGCCAAGCTGGAACAGGAAAAAGCCACAGTGGAAGGGCAAATCGGCTTGAGCAATAACCGACTGCAAACGCTCAAACAACAGCTGGAAAGCGAAATACAGCAATTGAATCTGGGGCTTTCGGCCAAAATCCAGCAGATTTCCGCCGACATGCTGTTACAAGTCGAGCAAAGGCAGCAGCTTATCAATAAGGTCAATCAACAAAAAGGCAGCGAGTTAACGCAATTGGAGCTGCAACGGATTCAGAGCTTGCAGGACAGAAAAGTCGATACCGCCACCTTAACAGACCTTGAAGCCAAAATCAGCCAATTAGCAGATGAACTAAAAGCCGCAGAACAGGCCGAACAATTGGTTAAGGAGTATCAACGATGGCTGGATAAAGACTGGTCTTTATACGACGGCTCGACGGTTAAAGTCCGGGAGACTGAGGCCAAACTAAAGCAGCAGCAAAACCAATATGAGACTGAAAAAGCCGATATGCAACTACGGCGTGATGCCTTAAAAAAGGAACTGGAGCAAATAACGATCAAGTACCAAAAGCTTGACAAGGAAATCAAAGCTATTAATAACCTGCTGGCTGAATTAGCCGCTTATGTAAAGCGCGCAGCTGAACAGGCTAGTTTTGACAATGCCCATACCGTGGCGCTGTTGCAGACCGATTGCCGTAAATTAACCGAGCAACACAAGGCTCTGCGCAAAGAGTTGGCCGGTCTGATCCGGTATTTGAAACAGGTATTGGCGCGCTTTCCCGGCACCCATCCGGGCCGATATTATGCCCGTGTCGAAGATGAATTAGGTTTTGATAGTGATGAAATGGCTTGGCTGGGCCGAATTCAGGCGTGGTATGCCACGGAAGCCAACACCGCCAGAAGTTGGCTGATGAGCCAGGCGAAACTGTTCGGCAGCGCCATCAGGAATTACCAGCAGGCTTTGGAACGTTTCGACCGTGGCATCGTTTCCTTATCCCGCCGCTTGGCGGCGAATATCGACAGCAATATCCGTTTCGAGAAAATCGAAAGTATCCAGGGGCGCTTAACGTCCAAGGTTACGACGCTGGGTTACTGGGAACAAATCGTCAGCTTCACCAAAAATTATGATGACTGGAGCCGTACCAATGACGGGCAGTTGCCGAGCCAGGAATTTGCCGACATCGTCAGGCTGGTGTCCGAACAGCTGCAAAATAAAGGCAAGGTGGGAATGAAGCTGGTCAATTTGCTGGAGCTGGAGATCATCGTCAGCGAAAACGGCCGCAGCAAGCGGGCGACCCATGCCGAAGATTTGCGGCAGATTTCCAGTCATGGCTTGTCGTACCTAATTTTGTGCGTGTTTTTTATTGCCCTGGTGAATATGATCCGTAAAGACCAGCCGTTAAATATCATCTGGCCGATGGATGAGCTCAAAGAATTGCACCAGATGAATATCGAGGTGTTGGTGGAAATGTTGACCAAAAACAACATCACTTTATTTTCGGCGTTTCCCGACCCTGACCCCGAAGTGTTAAGGCTGTTCAAAAACCGTTATCAGGTGTTCGGCTATCGGGAGCTGATCGAAATGGAGGTGGACGAGGATTATTTGGCAACTCTTGAACCTTTGACGGCGGCGGAACATGTTTGATCGATTGCTAAAACGGTTGTTGCAAGGCGAATTTATTTGCGAAGTCAGCGATGAATCTGGTTTCCGGTATTTGCAAGACCCTGAAAATGCCGCGCAAGTGGATGAATTTTTGACGCGCCTTGATTATCGCTTGTCCGGCACGCAGAACCAGCTGGCGTTTTTTGCGGCTTATAGAAACATAGACAGCAGTGCGCGTAGCGACATACGTAAAGTTTTCCAGCAGTTCCGTGTCGAGTTGCAGCCGGTGGTGGAATGGCTGGACATGATGATGTCCTGCCTGAACCAGGATGCGGCGTTATCGCCCGGCGACACGCTGAGCTTTTCCGGTTTGTTGCAGGTCATCGAACAAAACCAAGCCTTGGCTGACCGTTTGCAGACCTTTGCAAAATTCAAGGATTTTACCAGCGGCGACGATTCGGTCAAAGGACGACTGGAAAAGCTGTTGCACACGCTGTGCAAATGGGGTTATCTGAACTTGGCCAACCGCGACACGCTGATTTACCAAGTCACCGGCAAGCTGGATTATTTTTACCAAGCCTTACAGTTTATCCAGGAACACGAGCAAATCCCCACCGAGCAGGGCGAAACCGATGCTATTCAGGAGAGCCTGTTTTGAGCCAGTCGCAACAGGGCTTGGAGCGCTTGTTTAAAGCCTTGGCCAACCATAGCGAATTGATTGCCGAAGCTTATTTTACCGGCGTGGTCTACAAGGACAGCCAAAACCAGCGCACCCTTAACCAGCTCAAACAATTGAAGGTGTTGGTCAATCATAACGCCGATGGTTACCGTATCGCCGGGCGTTTGACTCAGTTTATAGACAGCGCCTTGAGCAGCGACCGGGTGCGGCGCTTGGACACCGATCTGGCCGGTTGGATCGAAACCTTGGAACAGCAGATCAGTCTGTATCAAGATGCTTATGATGAAACCCGGCTGGACGATTGCGACAACTATTTTGCCGAAATCGAACGCTTGGTTTTTGATTTGTCCGACACCCTGGAAGAGAACACCCGCTATTTATTGATGCTGGTCAACAGCCGTTTTGCCAATGTGCGCACCCTGGCGGAAAAACAAAAACAGAATGCCTTTTATATTTCCCGGCTGGAAAAGCTGGTGAATGCGATCACCGCGCTGCAACCGGAGTTTTTGCTGGAACTGGTTGAAGACCAGCCGCTGGTTTATGAATTGCTGGATCATCAGTTGATCCGCTTACTGCCCATCTATCAGCAGCGCTTGCAGGACATTCTCGACAAGCTGAAAGTGTTTTTATTCGAACTCAGGCAAATAGAGGCCAGAGCGCAGTTGGTGCAAGGCTTTGCGTATTTTCTACAGCAAAACCAGAATTACCAGCCGCAAGACTGGAGCGAGCGCGACAGCATCCCCGAACATTGGAACCAAATCAAGCCGCTGGCATTATTTGCCTATGCCGATCCCTTGGATCACGCGCTGGAAGAAGACCTAGTTGAGATTGCGCAAAAAATCCGTTTCGATACCGAAACCCTGTTGGCAAAACAAAAACAGCGCGGGTTGAATGCGGTGTCCTTAAACACACCCGACAAAATAACCTTGGACTTGCCGCTTTATCGGAAGCAGCTACGGGTGTATTTTGACCGGGTGTTGAAGAATGAGGGGCGAGCCATTTCAGCCGTAGCATTCCAGCAGGCTTTTGTGGATGACATCGAAGCTTCGATTTGGTTGAGCTGTGTACTTAATGAATGGTTAAGGCGGCAGCAACGCAATAAACGTTTGCAGATGGAACTGATTCAGGCCGATGACGGACAGCGCTTTTCCGGCAACAAAAAAGTGCGGGATATTATGCTTCAGTTCCGGGGTGCTGAACATTGAACAAGCAATTGCTGAAGGTTATTGAGACGGCGATCCGCTCTGACCGGCAGGTTTTTCCGCTTAACAAGAGCTGGGAATACCTGCATCGACAATACAATATCGGCCAAACCCAAGGCAATAAGCTGAAAGTCAGCCCGCAGGATAAGGACGAACTAGTCGCCGTGGTTAAACATGAGGAGGGCTTTGATCTTTGGCAAACCTCGGTTGCCGATTTTTCGGCAATGACTCGTGAACAGGCTTTATTTGTTGCCCAGGATGAGAAAATGGCCGGTCAGGCGGTCAAAAAAGACCGCTTGGCCATTAAAACACGGGTGGGTCTCAGTTTAAAAATCAACGAAAAATCCTATTCGTTGCCGGGCTGCGGTCATCTGGATATGGCGTTGGCGGACATAAGCGGCACGGCGCATAGCTGCATCCTGTTGGTTGAAAACTATCGTTGTTTCGACCATTTGGCAACTATGCGGCTGAATTTTCCGGATCAATATGCTGATCCTTTGGTGTTATATCGGGGCGACAATTACTACAGCGAAAAGACTGTGCGGCTACTGTTGGCGCAACTTAACCTGCCGGTGTTGGTCATGGCCGATATTGACCCCAAGGGGTTGGTTATTGCGCAATCCTTTCCCAATGTTATGGGCTTGATAGCCCCTTGCTTGGCTGATTTGGAGGCGTTGTTTAATGATCGGCAAATAGCCAATCCCAAGCTCTATAATAAACAACTGGCCGGTTGCCAACATGCGTTGTCGGGCAGCCATTATGCGTTAGTCAAGCAGCTTTGGGGTATGATGAAAAGCCATCAAGCGGGTGTCGTTCAGGAATATTGGTTACAGGCGGGCTTTGAACTGATGGTGCATGGAGTCGATCAGCCGATGACAACAAAGAAAAATAATTGACCATCGCGTAATATGTAAGTAATGGATCAAAAGTTGTTTAACAATCTGTAGGAGCGGCTTTAGCCGCGATAATCGCGGCTAAAGCCGCTCCTACATCAGAGTTTTGTTAAAACAGTTATGGACACCTACTTATTGGATTCGGCGGGTGAGTGGGGGCAGAGTCAATGCCGTTAAGTTAAGTCTGAGTACATTAAACAGGGTTAAAGTTATCACCACGTAGAAGGTGGCTACTCATTTTTAAATGGAACATGGATTTTCATGTGTCGCATGGCATCTCGAGTTCAAAGCTAGCTTTGAACCTAAATTCAGCAGTTAAAGAAATGGCATATGGATGGCGCGGATCAGACAGATTTAAACGGATTTTTATCCGTGTTTATCAGTAAAATCAGCGCCATCCATCGACTGCATGGACGCAGGAGGTACGACTCCACGGATGGAGGAGGTAGAGCAACGCAGGGAGCGGTTGCCGAGAGCAATGCAGGAGCAATTGCCGAGTGCCATTGTTTTCTATTTGAAAATCGAATTCATAAACGCTGAAATATGTTC
Source organism: Methylobacter sp. (assembly GCA_038922455.1). Classification (GTDB taxonomy): domain Bacteria; phylum Pseudomonadota; class Gammaproteobacteria; order Methylococcales; family Methylomonadaceae; genus Methylobacter_A. Next base: position 20,815 of record JBCKWP010000018.1, read on the forward strand.
GATTTCTTCAATGCAAAGGCTATGTTCCATCACATAATCATGCCATTCAATTGGGTAGCCCATCGCTTTTAACGCATCGAATGCGGCTTTGCCGGACTCGACCGCTACGACAGTATCGATGATGCCGTGAGCCATAAATACTGGCGTAGTGTTGTTGGCTGCGGAACGTTCTGTTTTTAACTGTTCGATGGTCGGCAAATAAGTCGACAGCGCAACAATGCCGCCCAGTTTATGTCGGCATCTTAATCCGGCATGAAGCGCAATGACGCCGCCTTGAGAAAATCCGGCCAGCAAGATATTGCTTGATGGAATGCCCTTGTTAATTTCCTGCTCAATCAGCGATTCAATCAATCCGGCCGATTGATAAATGCCGTCAATATCTACTCTGCGTTCCAGCGACATTTCCAAGATGTCGTACCAGGAGCGCATCGACATTCCGCCATTGATGGTGACAGGCTGGATGGGCGCGTTGGGGAAAATGAAATGGATGTTTGCCTGCGCGGTTAAAAGCAGTTCGGGAACCAGGCCTTCAAAGTCATGGCCGTCCGCGCCTAATCCGTGCAGCCATATCACGGAATAGCGATGCTCTGATTCAGGTTGTATTTCGACGGTGCTCAGTTGTCCGGGATTCATAAGTTCTCCAAGATAGATAAAAAATAGGTAGGCCAAAATGGCGGATAGCTTAACTCAATGCCAGGGATTGCCGTCAAATTTCGGTAAATCAGGATTCATGGTGTCCCATGGCTGGGCATCGGCCACCCAACTATCTTTTTGCGGCTGAAAAATACTGGGATCGTCAAGCGTTGCTGCGGCGACCGGCCTAATGTCGGTAAAGCTGCTGTTCCTGCCGAACAGCGAGGTTCCGCATTCCGGGCAAAAACCGCGATAGACTGTGTTGCCGCTTGCCGCAATAGTTGCATATTCTTTATAGCCGCCGGTTATGGAGAGGGCTGAAGCCGGAACAAACATGCCTGCAAAATAGGGCGCGCCTATCGCCTTCTGACAGGTTCGGCAATGGCAGTTGAAGCCGCCGATAGGCTTGGCGGTGATTTCGTATCTGACTGCGCCGCAAAGGCAGCCGCCGGTAATGGGAAGTTTCATGCTTTTCTCCTTTGACTGCACAGGTCTGATATTTGCCGGAAAGCTTTATCGGGAAATCTAAGTACAATACAGCGAATACCTAAATTCAGGTTAACAATATCAAATCATAGACCATGCTAGACGATCTTATTTTAATAGCTTTATTGTTGGCGGTAACCCTGTACTGGTTTAATGGGCAGCAAGCGAAAGAGGTCGCGCTTAAGGCCGTCCGGGTGCATTGCTTGAATCTGGACGTGCAAATGCTGGATGAGTATGTCGCGCTAAGCAGCATCCGGTTAAAAAGAGATCACACCGGTAAAATGCGGCTGTGGCGAACATTTCTATTTGAGTTTTCTTCAACCGGGGATGAGCGCTATAACGGTATTTGTATGATGCAGGGGCGGCGGGTCGAATCCATTCAGATGGAGCCGTACCGGTTTGACGAAGAATTCTGAATAAACGGTTTGTGGAGAATGAGATGAATAAATGTCCAGTCTGTGGTCATCAAGGCAATGGTCGCGATATGAAATGCCCGGAATGCAGCAGTTTTTACTCAAGAATTACCGAGATTATTGCCGAACAGGAAGCGCAGGAGGAAATGCAGACATGGCGCGGACGCTGCAAAAGAATCCTTAATTCAGATGACGTTAAGCAGGAATTTCTGGCCGAACTGAGGCTGATAAGAGCGGGACTGACTAAAAAAGCGTTGTTTGCGCTGTTTGTGATTTTCGTCTTTGTGTTTGCTTTAGTTGTTTCGGTTTTGTAGCAACCCTTAGGGCAGAAACGACCCGGTCTGGCGGGTCGCCTATGGATCGCTTGCAAAGGGATTATCTTTCCAATAGCTCCAGTTTACCTTCTTTGCCATTCCAGTCATCAGCATCCGGTAAAGCCGGCCTTACATTGGTGATAACAGGCCATTCTTTGGCCAGTTCCGCATTGAGTGCGATAAAACCTTCCTGTCCTTCCGGCACTTCATCGTCTGAAAAAATTGCGTTGGCAGGGCATTCAGGTTCGCATAACGTACAATCAATACACTCATCTGGATCAATAATCAGAAAGTTAGGGCCTTCATGAAAGCAATCTACAGGGCATACGTCGACACAATCAGTAAATTTGCATTTGATACAGTTTTCGGTGACTACAAAAGTCATAATTATTACCAGGAAAGTTGATTTTTCAATTTAGGGCGCCATTCTAGCAGAAAGCATTGCACGATTGAATGCCGAGTTTATTTAAAGACATCATTTAGCGAGGGTGGATGATGACCTGGTTAACCTTATTTTGCGATTGCCAAATGAAATTAATTTATTTTCGTTCAGGTACGATAACCAACAGTAGGCACATTTCTCATGGGCTAACTGCCGTTTTCAGGTTTTCATTACCTTATTAGCAAGATGTTTCAGTCAGCGCCAAAATGGCTGTCATTCCTGCAGAGATTCCAACTTAAACGGGGAAACTTACAGATAACATCCCTCAAAGGGATGTTATCTGTCTCGGTTTAAGTGGAAAGCCGTAAATTGAAGACTGCGGAGCATCCAGCTGAAGAATGTTTCTAATCAGGTTCATTATGGATAAAATACTTAGTCTTCACGCCACTCTGAATACGGCTGTATGACGAGATTGTTGTTGTAATAACGCAAATCGCCGGTGACTTCCCTGCCTAACCAGGACGGTTTTGAAAAAGATTGTCCTGTTTCATCCAATTCAATTTCAGCGACTATCAAGCCCTGATTGTCGCCTTCAAACTCATCTATTTCCCAAAGATTGCCGTCATCAGTGACGAAATGTCGAGTTTTTTCGATTAATGGCAAGCTGCAAAGATTGTTTAATATCTCGTTAGCATCGGCCATCGGTATTTCATATTCATATTCGTGCCGGTGGGTGCCGATAGTCGCGGTTTTTATATTCAGCCAGGCGTGGTCATCACTGGTTCGCACCCTGATTGAGCTGGTTGACTGGGAGCTTAAATAGCCTTGCCGATACTCTACTGAGCGGCTAACGTGTTTACGCCAGCTATCGTTGGCGAGCAAAAATTTATGTTCTATCTCTATAGCCATGATTAAATTTTCTTGCAGTGCAAGTTATGTTGAGCGTTATAGTGGAGAGGGGTACTGAAAAGCCAAGCTTGAATAGTCACCACCAAGAAAAACAGCTGTTTTATATGTTTGACGTTCGCCTTCTCGGTCAGCGCCAATGAAAAAAAATAATATTCTG
>JBCKWP010000019.1:0-22693 GCA_038922455.1 Methylobacter sp.
ACTTATTTCGTGCGCATTACTTAATGAAAAAAAGCATCGTCTTCAATGTCGCTTTCCAGCGACACTGACTGCCCTGGAATCCGCTTTTCTCCCATGGCCCACTCTCCCAAGTCAATCAATTTACAACGTTCGGAGCAGAAGGGTTTGGATTGCTGTTCGGGAACCCAAGGTACGGAACAGTTGCAGTTAGGGCATTTGACAATAAGCGGTTGGCTGGGTGATGACATTAGAAGAGACAGCAGGTTAGGGCAAAAGGAATATTATCAGGACTTTGAGTCGGACGTTTGTTGTCGGCAGCCGGAACCATAAACCGAACCGTACAGCGGTGTTTACCACCACTGATTTCTACAAAACAGGATATGGATTTATCCAGACTGACTTTAAGCAGTTGGTGGGATTGGTGGGTGTCCAGCAGAAATTGGAAGAAACCGGCTTCAGCTACCTCTTGAGTCGGTGAGCTGCAATTGCGTATAAAATTAAGAATTAGATCAATGGCGGTGCGAATGTCGGTAAATGGACGACTCCAGTGTTCCAGATCTTTCAAGCGAATAACTTCATCCTGTTCCAGCCAGTAATGGAATTCAGGCAAATCAAATGAACACGTCCCGCCAGGGATAGAGCTGCGCTGAGCTATGCTCTGGAATAGGTCACATTCCATAACATGAGCGCCGATTTTTCCGTTGGTAGCATAGAGTTTCTTGCTGGTGTGCTTTAAGGTGCTAAGCAGCTCTTCCAGTTTCTCGGTGTCGACGCTCCGGTTATGGGCGATTTTATTAAGCACGTTGGCATGGCGATCCAGTTCTTTCAGTATTTCCGATTTTAGATCATTACGTCTAAAAATAGTGATGATGTCGAGCAGCGCACTAATCGCGGCGCGTTTGTCGGCGACTGTCTCTCCCGTTAAAAAATGGCTGAATTGTTGGAAAAGTTGTTCTAACCGTATGAAAACCCGGATGCGTTCATTGAGTGGAAATTCATAGGTAATGGTGGTGTTCACAGACAAGTTAATCCCGGCAAGTGCTTAAAGAAAGATATAAATTGTGCAGTTTTTTTGCTTGTTCTGCAAGTCTATAATCAGTAGTTGAGTTATCAATCAAATCATCGGCTTTTGCTTTTCTGAAAGCGCGTGATACCTGGCTGTCGATTATGGATTGTATTGTTTCAATGGGCAGGTTATCGCGAATTTTAACGCGGGCAATCTGTGTTTCAACGGGGCAGTCGATAACCAGAATCCGGTCAACAAAATGCGTCATGCCGGTTTCGAATAATAATGGAATACTTATAATGCAATACGGAGCGGCCAGCTGTTCAAGTTCTGCTTGCAGGGTTTTATAGATTAACGGGTGGAGTATCAATTCAAGCTTTTGTTTCTGCCCAAGATCGGAAAAAACCCGGTCTCTGAGGTTTTTCCTATTCAACGAACCATCCGGGTTGAGGATGTCCGCGCCGAATTGCTGTCGAATTTGCGCCAGTGCCGGCTGTCCTATGTCAACTAGCCGACGGGCTATGTCGTCCGCATCGAGTATCGGGACATTTAGGTCAGCGAAAATCTTGGCGACAGTCGATTTTCCACAGCCTATGCCGCCGGTTAGTCCGACTTTCAACATGATTTCACAGGCCTACGGTGGTCAAATAGAGTTGGTTGAGTTCATTTCCCCACAACATCGCGATCCATCCGGCGACCGCTAAATAAGGGCCAAAGGGGATGGGGATATTACGATCGTGTTTGACAAAAATGATCATGCTGAGTCCAATGATTACGCCGACCAGTGATGATAATAAAATAATGATCGGCAAATGCTGCCAGCCCAACCATGCACCGAATAAAGCCAGTAATTTGAAGTCGCCATAGCCCATGCCTTCTTTGCCTGTTGCCATTTTAAACAGCTGAAAAACAGACCAGAGAGCCCCATAACCGGCAACAGCGCCGATGATGCTGGCGTGTGCATCGGTAAATACATTAAATAGGCTTAGGCACAGCCCTAGCCAAAGCAGGGGCAGGGTGATGGAGTCTGGCAACAGCTGGTGGTCAATATCAATGAAGATCAACGCAATCAATGACCAAGTCAGCACCAGCGCGAAACCGGCTTGAGGCGTGTAGCCAAAATGGCTAGCCACTATGATTGACGTTATCGCGGTGAAAGCTTCTACGAGAGGGTAGCGCATTGAAATTCGACAACCGCATTGTGCACATTGGCCCCTTAAAAAAAGGTAGCTGATCACCGGAATGTTTTGGTAAGGCTTGATCGGCGTATTGCAACTGGGGCACCGGGATAAGGGAAAAACTAAATTGAAGGGTTCTTCTTTATCGGTGTCGCCTACAAGACGTAGGCGAGGGGCGTGAGCAGGAGCGGAAGTTGCGTCTAAATCGCCTAGTTCTGGTGTTTCCTGATTAAGTTGCAGATATTCCGTACATTCCTTGCGCCAGCCTCGTTGCATCATTATCGGTAATCGATAGATAACAACATTGAGAAAACTGCCGACCAGCAAGCCAATAACACCGGCTAAGGCAGAAAATAAAGGGGTTATATTTAAAAGCGTACTAAGCTGTTGCATCTATTTTTTTGAGGAAGTGAGCGCTCCATGATGGGAGCTTTTGACAGACAGTGCATAAGGCCACGGATGGCCTGTAGTAGAGCACCCAAAGTAGGCGCTTTTAGGCGACGCAGGAGCAGTTGCCAGCGACTGCATAGATGCAGAGTAAGTACCGAGAAGTCAATATCTGTTCATGCAGTCGTATTAGTAGGTAACGTAATTAGCCCACGGCAGCACCCATTTTAAATATCGGTAAATACATGGCAACAACCAGGCCACCGACTAAGACGCCTAAAACACACATAATAATAGGCTCCATTAACGCGCTCAAATTATCAACCAGATTATCGACTTCTTCATCGAAAAAATCGGCAACTTTCAACAGCATAGTATCCATGGCGCCTGATTCCTCGCCTATAGCGACCATTTGTATCACCATGTTGGGCCAAAGGTCGACTTGCTGCATGGCGTATTGAAGCCGTTGTCCGGTTGCCACGTCCTCACGCATTTTTAAAACGGCTTCGCTATAGATAATATTGCCGCAAGCACCGGCAACTGACTCCAGTGCCTCTACCAAGGGTACGCCCGCAGCTGACATGGTTGCTAGGGTTCTGGCAAAACGCGCAACGGCAGATTTATTTAAAATGAGCCCGACTATCGGTAGTTTTAGCAGCGCTTTATCCAGAAAATGATTGAATGCTTTGGAGCGTTTTTTAAAATAGCCAAACACGTAAACGGCACCGACTACAATACCGACAACGATATACCACCATGCCTGCATCCATTCGGACATGGAGACGACCATTTTGGTGAAGGCAGGTAAATCTGCGCCAAAGCTTTTGAACATATCGGAAAATACCGGCACCACAAAAATCAGCAGAATGGTGGTGACGATAAAGGCCACGACGACGACTGCGATCGGATAGGTCAGAGCCTTTTTGATCTTTTTCTTCATCGATTCGGTTTTTTCTTTGTAGGTGGCGATTTTATCCAGCAGCGTTTCTAGTACCCCTGCCTGTTCACCTGCTGCAACCAAGTTACAAAATAATTCATCAAAATAGAGTGGTCTTTTGTTAAGCGCTTCGGCTAGGGTATCACCACTTTCAATGTCGGCTTTGATACCCAATAGCAGTGCCTCCATACTGGCATTATCGTGGCCTTTGCCGACAATATCGAAGGACTGGACTAAAGGCACTCCCGCTTTAAGCATGGTGGCTAATTGCCGGGCAAAAATGGCTATGTCGCCCGGCGTGATAGCCTGGACTCTTGCACTGAATAACGGCTTGGGTTTTTTCTTGAATTTAATAACGCGATAGCCCTGCCGCCGCAGCTCGGTTTTTGCTATTATTTCGCTTTTTGCAGAGATTATCCCCCCGGCTTTCTTTTTATTTTTGTCGGTTCCCGCCCAGACAAAATCAATTTGTTCAGATTGGTCTGCCATATTTATTCCTTGGTGATTCGATCAATTTCTTCCAGACTGGTCATACCTATGCCCACTTTATTTAACCCCGATCGTCGCAAATCATTAAAACCTTCAGCCAGGGCGCACTCCGCCAGTTGATCGGCATTACCCCCGTTCAATATGAGGGTACGCATTTTGTCAGTGAGGGTCAGGACTTGATAAATACCGACCCGGCCTTTATAGCCGTTGGTGCAGTGCTCACAACCTACCGCAGTGAATATTGTAAGGTCGGGCAACTCTTCTTCTTTAAAGCCCGCATCAAGAAGGATTTTATCGGGAAAATTGGCGGGGGTTTTACAGTGTGCACAGAGCCGTCGTCCCAAGCGTTGCGCCATAATCAAATTAATCGCAGAAATAATGTTGAAGGCCGGTATACCCATTTGCAGGAGTCGATTTAAGGTTTGCGGCGCGTCGTTGGTATGCAAGGTTGATAGTACCAAATGTCCAGTTTGTGCGGCTTTAACGGCGATTTCGGCGGTTTCCAGATCACGAATTTCACCGACCATAATGATGTCAGGATCCTGCCGTAAAAAAGCCCGTAAAGCACTGGCAAAGGTCAGGCCTGCCTTGGGGTTCATATTGACCTGATTGATGCCTTCCACGGTAATTTCAACAGGGTCTTCGGCAGTGGAAATATTACGCTCTATGGTATTGAGAATATTTAAACCGGTATAGAGTGTCACGGTTTTTCCGCTACCTGTTGGCCCCGTCACCAGCACTAAGCCGTAGGGTTTGTTAATAGCTTCAAGAAAAATCCTTTGTTGCTCCGGTTCAAAGCCCAGTTTTTCGATACCCAGCTGGGCGCTGGTAGGATCTAAAATACGCAAAACGACTTTTTCGCCGAACAAGGTAGGGCAAGTATTGACCCGAAAATCAATCGCACGGTTTTTGGACAAGGTCATTTTGATGCGACCATCCTGCGGAACCCGGCGTTCGGCAATATCCATTTTAGACATGACCTTAAGGCGGGAGACCAGCCGGTTGGCGATGCTGGGAGGCGGCGAGGCGACCTGGCGCAGTATGCCGTCCGACCGATAGCGGATACGGAAAGTTTTTTCGTAGGGTTCCATGTGTATGTCGGATACGCCCTGTTTTACAGCGTCCAGGAGTATTTTGTTTACATAGCGAACAATGGGCGCATCGTCAATATCCGAGATAGCAACATCATTCTTAGCGGGCTCTTCTTCACCGCCGCTGATGTCCAGGTTATCCAGATCCTCATCCATATCGGCCATTGAGGTATCGGCAGCCTCTAAGGCGGCTTCGATAGCCTTGGTAAGCTTGTCTTCTTCAACCAAGATGGCTTCGGGATTAAGGCGACTGTGAAACTTGATGTCATCCAGAGCGTGAAAGTCGGTCGGGTCGGAGACAGCGACAAACAGTGTTTTGCCACGACTATAAAGGGGTAATGCATGGCAATTGCGGATCAGCTTTTCACTGACTAGGTGTATAGGCAATTTACGGCAGTCGATCGCATCCAGATCTAAAAAAGGTACGCCAAATTCTTGTGAAGCTTGGAATGCCAAGGCTTTACTGTTAACGAGCTTATTACTAACAAGATAGCGTATTAGTGGGACTTGGTTTTTTTGCGCTTTCTGACTATAAATGTGTGCATCGCCCTCAGTTAGCAGGCCTTTTTCAATCAAGCACAGTATAAGGCCGCTAAATTGTAAATCTGTTGATGCGGTATTCATAGGATATCTTCGTCAGTTGTGTTGGGCAAATATAGGTGAAAAAGGGGGAAGGTTCAAGGGACGCTCCCCCTTTTACCTTGCACCTGCTTTTCTTATAAAGCCCTGATTTTACCTTGCTGTTCTTCAAGGTTGTTGAGCATCGAACGCAAATCGGCCAGCTTGGCTTTTTCTTTATCGATGACTTCCTGCGGCGCTTTATCGACAAACGCCGGATTATTTAACTTGCCTTCAATCCTGGGCAGATCGTTATTGATTTTTTGGATTTCCTTTTCCAGTCGAGCCAGTTCGGCTTCCTTGTCGATTAAACCGGCCATTGGGATCAGGATTTTCATCTCTCCAAGCAAAGCAATCGCCGATTCCGGCGTACTTTCATTAGGGGTTAACCAAGTAATTGAATTCAGCTTGCCCAATTTTTGCAAATAGATCTGATTATTGTTTAGGCTCTGTTGATCAGCAACAGAGCCGTTTTGCAGAAATATCGGTAGCGGTTTGTTGGGGGCGATATTCATTTCGCCGCGAATGCGCCGCACCCCTAAAATAAAGTTCATCACCCAGTTAGTTTCGGCGATCGCGCTTGGGTCGATTTGCGCTTCATCGGCAACCGGGTAGGGTTGCAACATGATGGTGTCGGCTTCAATCCCTGCCAACGGCGCGACCCGCTGCCAGATTTCCTCGGTGATGAACGGCATGATCGGATGCGCCAATCGCAGAATCGATTCCAAAACCGTCAGCAGGGTAAGACGTGTGCCGCGTTGCAGCGCTGCATCACCGGATTGCAGGGATATTTTCGCCAGCTCCAGATACCAGTCGCAGTATTCATTCCAAGTGAACTCATAAATAGCCTGCGCCGCCAAATCGAACCGGTAGCTGTCGATAGCGCTGGAGGTTACTGCCGTCACCTGATGCAGGCGGGACGTAATCCAGCGATCCACTTGGCTGTAATGGCAAGGTTCACCAGATAAGCCGTTATCCTGATCTTCGGTATTCATCAGCACGAAACGCGCCGCGTTCCACAGCTTGTTGCAGAAATTGCGATAACCTTCGGTGCGGGCAAGGTCGAAACGAATATCGCGGCCTGTCGATGCCAACGAAGCAAAGGTAAAGCGCAGTGCGTCGGTGCCGTAAGACTGGATGCCGTCCGGGAAATGTTTACGGGTATCCTGCTCGATTTTTTTGGCCAAATGCGGCTGCATCATACCGGCGATGCGTTTTGCCACCAACGCTTCCAGTTCTATGCCGTCGATGATGTCAATCGGGTCGAGCACATTGCCTTTGGACTTGGACATCTTTTGTCCTTCCGCATCGCGCACCAAACCGTGGATGTAGACTTCCTTAAACGGCACTTTTCCTTGGAATTTCAGCCCCATCATAATCATTCTAGCTACCCAGAAGAAAATAATGTCAAAGCCGGTTACCAGTACGCTGGTCGGGTAATGTTTGGCCAGTTCCGGGGTTTGTTCCGGCCAGCCCAGCGTCGAAAAAGGCCATAACGCCGACGAGAACCAGGTATCCAGCACATCCTCATCCTGCTTGAGCGCATAGTCGGCGGGCAACTTATGCTTGGCGCGGATGTCTTGTTCAGAATTGCCGACGTAAATATTGCCCAGCTCATCGTACCAAGCTGGGATGCGATGTCCCCACCAAATTTGCCGGGAGATGCACCAGTCCTGGATATTGCGCATCCACTCGAAATAAGTGTTTTTCCAGTTGTCCGGCACAAACTTAATGTCGCCGTTTTCGACAGCGGCAATCGCAGGTTCCGCCAGCGGCGCAACCTTGACATACCATTGGTCGGTCAACAGCGGTTCGATAATGCTGTGGGTGCGGTCGCCACGCGGCACCATCAGTTTGTGGTCGACGATTTTTTCCAACAAACCGGCGGCATCGAGATCGGCAACTATTTGTTTGCGGGCTGCAAAGCGGTCAAGACCTTGATATTGAGCAGGGACTAATTCATCTGCACAAATACTCGCATCGACAGTTAAAATATTAATCAAGCCGCCATGCGGCAAGTCTTGGATAACTGAATTATGACGATGGCGCGTCCAAACCTCGTAATCGTTAAAATCATGGGCCGGGGTGATCTTGACGCAGCCGGTGCCGAATTCAGGATCGACATAGTCATCGGCGATAATCGGAATGCGCCGCCCGGTCAGCGGCAATTGCACAAACTCGCCGAGCAGATGCTTGTAGCGCTCATCGTTAGGATGTATCGCCACCGCCGCATCGCCGAGCATGGTTTCAGGACGGGTGGTCGCGACAACCAAATGTCCCTGACCGTTCGACAACGGATAACGCAAATGCCACATGAAACCGTTTTCTTCTTCCGACAACACTTCCAGATCGGAAACCGCAGTGTGCAAAACCGGATCCCAGTTGACTAAACGCTTGCCGCGATAAATCAGGCCTTCTTCATACAAGCGGATAAACACTTCCTGCACGGCATCAGACATGCCATCATCCATCGTGAACCGCTCCTTGTCCCAGTCCAGTGAAGAACCCATGCGCCGCAATTGACGGGTAATCGTGCCGCCGGATTCTTCCTTCCACTCCCAGATTTTTTCGACAAATTTTTCCCGTCCGTAATCATGGCGGGTCTTGCCTTCCGCATTGCATAGCCGCTCCACCACCATTTGCGTGGCGATACCCGCATGGTCAGTGCCCGGCTGCCATAAGGTGCTGTAGCCTTTCATGCGGTGATAGCGGGTCAGTGCATCCATGATGGTATCCTGAAACGCATGGCCCATATGTAAACTGCCGGTCACATTGGGCGGCGGAATCATGATGCAATAAGATTCACCGTCGGGTTTGGCGGCAAAATAGCCCTTTTCTTCCCAAGTTTGATACCAACGTTGTTCGATTGAATGTGGGGCGTATGTTTTTTCCATGGATGGGCGCTCTGTTTTTGTAAAAAATTATCGTTGTAAGTCTTGTTCAAAAGGCATCCCTATGTGTATCAACTAAGGGTTCAGGAGTAGCTTTTTACATTTTGATTGCCTTATCTTAAGGCGTTCATTTTGCTTATCCCCTGTGCATTTCTTATCCGTAACATCCAAATTTTAAGGTATTGTATCGTTTCCACCGAAACCGTGGGAGCGTAACTTCAATACAAAAACAACAAACAGGTCGAAAAACCGGCAATTTAATTCCGGCTAGTGTTAATTAGGTGCGGGGAGGGGGATTTTGTGTCGGGGCTTTAGGCTGAATTTAACCTGACAGAGCAATAAAAAAGCCGACAAATCTGTCGGCTTTTTATTGCTACATTTTAAAACTAAACTTTTTGGTAGACTTCACTGCCTTTTTCTACAAACTCAATCGATTTCGCTTCCATACCTTTTACCAGCGCTTCTTCGTCGCTTACGCCTAGTGTTGCGGCATAATCACGTACATCTTGCGTGATTTTCATGCTGCAAAAATGTGGACCACACATTGAGCAAAAGTGCGCTTGTTTGGCACCCTCTTGCGGCAAGGTTTCATCATGAAATTCTTTGGCTTTTTCAGGATCCAAACCAAGGTTAAATTGGTCTTCCCATCTAAATTCAAAGCGTGCTTGGCTTAGTGCATTGTCACGGATTTGTGCGCCAGGATGACCTTTGGCTAAGTCAGCCGCATGGGCAGCGATTTTGTAGGTAATAACACCTACCCGCACGTCTTCTTTATCTGGCAAGCCTAGGTGTTCTTTAGGCGTTACGTAGCACAGCATGGCACAGCCGTACCAACCGATCATCGCCGCACCAATGCCGCTGGTAATGTGATCGTAACCCGGAGCAATATCGGTGGTTAAAGGGCCTAATGTGTAAAAAGGAGCTTCGCCGCAATGCTCAAGTTGTAGCTCCATGTTTTCTTTAATTAAATGCATAGGCACATGGCCTGGGCCTTCAATCATACATTGCACGTCGTGCTTCCAAGCGATTTGTGTCAGCTCGCCTAATGTTTTTAATTCAGCAAACTGCGCTTCATCATTAGCATCGTAAATTGAGCCTGGGCGTAAGCCATCACCTAAACTGAATGAAACATCATAGGCTTTCATGATTTCGCAGATGTCTTCAAAATGCTCATACAAAAATGACTCTTTATGGTGCGTTAAACACCATTTCGCCATAATAGAACCGCCTCGCGACACAATGCCGGTCATGCGTTTTGCGGTCATTGGAATGTAAGCCAAGCGCACACCGGCATGAATAGTGAAGTAATCCACGCCTTGTTCGGCTTGCTCAATTAAGGTATCGCGGTAAATTTCCCACGTTAAATCTTCGGCTTTGCCATTTACTTTTTCTAAGGCTTGGTAGATTGGCACAGTACCGATTGGCACTGGGCTATTGCGAATAATCCATTCGCGCGTTTCGTGAATATTTTTACCTGTTGATAAATCCATCACGTTATCCGCACCCCAACGGGTAGCCCATACCATTTTTTCAACTTCTTCGGTGATGCTAGAACCTAGCGCCGAGTTGCCAATATTAGCGTTAATTTTAACCAGGAAATTACGACCAATAATCATTGGCTCAACTTCTGGATGATTAATATTAGCTGGAATAATCGCGCGACCAAGGGCGACTTCACTACGTACAAATTCTGGGGTAATGGTTTTAGGGATGTTCGCGCCAAAATCTTGGCCTTTATGTTGCGTTTGCAGCAACTCGCTCATGTTTTCGCGACGTTGATTTTCACGAATGGCAATATATTCCATTTCTGGGGTAATAATACCTTGGCGAGCGTAGTGCATTTGGCTCACGTTTTTACCGGCTTTAGCGCGGCGCGGTTTGCGTGTGAGGTTAAAACGCATCACACTTAATTCTGGGTCCACTAATCGTTGTTGACCAAATTCTGAACTTGGCCCGTCTAGTTGCTCGGTATCGTTGCGCTCTTCAATCCAGCCAGAGCGCACTGTGTTTAAGCCGCTTCGAATATCAATTTTAACGTCCAAGTCTGTGTATGCGCCGCTGGTGTCATAAACGACCACTGGCGCGTTGGCATGCTCGCCAAACATAGAAGGCGTATCGCTTAGGCTAATTTCGCGGAAAGGTACTTGAATGTCAGCGCGTGAACCTTGCACGTAAATTTTGCGTGATTTAGCAAATGGTCGTGTTATGTTTGGGTCGAGTGCGGCAGTTTCGGCGTCAAACTGGGCTAATTTTTTATGTAAACTTTTGTCGGTGGCGTTCAATTGGTGCTCCTTAAAGCAAAACAATAAGACGCAGGGAAGCTTGGGCTTTCCTACGCCGGTATTAACCGGAGTCAGGTTCAAAGGGTTTTTCTCAGCCTACCTATCCCATGCAACAGATGGAAACAGACAAGCACCCCTAGCCTTTACGGATGTGCTGCTAAGTTAAAGGATAATGCCGCAGATTGCAAGCTTAGGTCTCATCATTCACACAATAAACCCCATGCAAAACAAATGGTTTTGGCAAATTAGGCCGCTTTAAGGTTTTGTTTAAAGACCGCCCATTGCCATTAGGACAAAATATCCAGGCATCAAGGCTCTTCGTCATAACGCGAGTCTCTGAGGCTCAAAAAAATAGCTTATTGGCGCTGTAAAAATGATTTTTTTTATCAGCAATGTTAGAATCAATCCAATTCCCGTCTAACCAGTATAAGATATAACGGATGTCAACAGACTCTCAGCAGAACGCTCAGTCCTCACCAGCGCTGGAATTTAAAAGCAGCACTTTTTCTGTGCCTGTGTTGATTTTAGCTAACAATGATATGGCGACTATCGAGCAACAATTACAGGCAAAAATTCATCTGGCACCTGAGTTTTTCAAAAATTCGCCGCTGGTATTTGACTTGCAGGAACTGAATAAAATCGAGCTTGACGTTGATATTACCGAACTTACGCACGTCATCCGCAAGCTGGGCTTATTACCGATAGGGATACGCGGCGGCACTGCACAACAAAATCAACAGGCACTGGAGCTTGGCATCCCGATACATTCCGGCCATATCGCCAGGGATGGTGCGGCGAACGTTGCAGCTACTTCCGAACCGCAAAAACATCAAACTCCTGAGCCTGATGAACCCACATCTGAACCTCAAGCCGTTACTGCTGCAACCACTACATTGATCACCCTCCCTGTTCGTTCCGGTCAGCGCATATATGCTGAGGGTGATTTGGTTATTTTAGCCCAGGTTAGCGCCGGGGCTGAAATCATGGCTGAAGGCAATATTCATGTCTACGGCTCATTACGAGGCCGGGCGCTAGCCGGTGTGCAAGGCAACACCGAGGCGCGTATTTTCTGTTCCGATTTACAAGCTGAGCTTATTTCCATTGCCGGGAATTACAAGGTCAGCGAAGACTTGAATAATGCTGCCTTTAACAGGCCCGTTCAAATCTATTTACAAAAAAACACTTTAGTCATTAAAGACATTTAATTTATATCACTCTTTGGAGGAAACATTTGTGGCACGAATCATAGTCGTAACATCAGGTAAAGGTGGCGTTGGTAAAACAACCACAAGTGCCGCCATAGCCATGGGGCTAGCCAAAAAAGGTCACAAAACAGCGGTCATCGATTTTGATGTGGGCTTGCGTAATCTTGATTTGATTATGGGTTGCGAGCGCCGGGTTGTTTATGATTTTGTCAATGTCATCAACGGTGAGGCGACCCTTAACCAGGCCTTGATACGCGATAAGAACTGCAATTTGCTGTATATTCTGCCTGCTTCGCAAACCCGTGATAAAGATGCGCTGAGTCAGGAAGGTGTAGGAAAAATCCTAGATGAACTCAAGAAAGACTTCAAATACATCGTCTGCGACTCTCCGGCCGGCATTGAAAAAGGCGCTCATTTGGCGATGTATTTTGCCGATGACGCGTTTATCGTAACCAACCCTGAAGTCTCTTCAGTGCGGGACTCAGATCGTATGCTAGGTATTTTATCCAGCAAATCGCGCCGAGCTGAACAAAACGAAGAGCCAATCAAAGAGTATCTGCTGCTGTCACGCTACTCGCCAGACCGGGTAAAATTGGGCGAAATGTTGAGCGTAGATGATGTGCAGGAAATTTTATCGCTGCATTTACTAGGCGTTATCCCGGAATCAAAATCGGTGCTCAATGCATCAAATTCCGGCATACCTGTTATTCTTGACGAAAAAAGCGATGCAGGCCAAGCCTATGCGGATATTGTTGCCCGCTATTTAGGTGAAGACAGGCCGCATCGTTTCATTGATGGGAAAAAAGGCCTCTTTGGGAAGTTTTTCGGGAGTAAATAATGAGTTTACTGGATTATTTTAAAATATCTAAAGCCAGCTCAGCATCACTGGCCAAAGAAAGACTGCAAATTCTGGTTGCTCACGAGCGCAGCTCCAGAAACCAGCCTTCTTACCTGCCTCAATTGCAAAAAGAATTACTGGACGTTATTCGGAAATACGTTAACGTAGAGCAAGATGCCATATCCGTTAATTTTGAACAAAGTGACACTCAGGAGACGCTGGAATTAAATATCGTGCTACCTGACCATCAAACCAAGACTTCTTAACTCAATAATCCAAACTAAGGGTAATACTATGTCTAATACAATCGGCGATGCAGCAGGAACAATCTGGAAATATCTGAATGAAACCGGGCCATCCAGCGTCAATAAAGTGACCATTGAAACGGGCATCAATAAAAATGATGTTCAACGCGCCATAGGTTGGCTGTGTAAAGAAGACAAGCTGTCGATTGAGATGATTGGCCGCGCCGAAACGCTATCGTTAAAATAAGGTAACCACCAAGACCTGCCAGGTTTTTAAAAACCTGGCAGGTCTAAGCTATTGTAATTCCCGGTGGCGGATAATGACATTTAAGAAAGGCCCCTTAAACTGCTTGGCGAGTGCGTCCGCCAAATAAACCGATCGATGCTGACCGCCGGTACAGCCCATGGCCACGGTCAAGTAACTGCGTCCTTCCGCTTCGAATCGGGGAATCCAGCGTTCAAGAAACCCCGTAACATCTTTAAAAAGCTCGCCGACCAGCTCCTGTTCTTTAAGGAAATCGATTACCGGCTGATCTTTTCCCGTTAATCCGCGCAATTCTGGAATCCAATAAGGATTCGGTAAGCTGCGGGCATCAAACACAAAATCGGCATCCAGCGGAACGCCATGCTTAAAACCGAATGATTGAAACTGCAAGGAAATATGCCCAGCCTCCCTTTCTCCAACTTGCTCCCTGATCAGTTCACGCAACTGATGATAATGCGTCCGGCTGGTATCAATGACTACGCTGGCGTGCCTGGCAATCGGCGTCAGCATTTCCTTTTCAATCTTTAAAGCTTCTCTTAACGGTACATTTAAATCCGTCAACGGATGTCGCCGTCGGGTTTCACTATAGCGTTTCAATAAGGTAGACTCTTCAGCCTGCATAAAGATAATGTCGCAATCAATCCCTTTACTGCGAATTAGCTCCAGACTTTCAGAAAAATTAAGCAAGCTTTCGCTCTGATTCCTGGCATCAATTCCAATTGCCGTTTTTGCATAGATAAGCTGATCCACCAACATAACGTGGTTGATAAAGTCTTCCAGTAAGGTCACTGGCAGATTATCGATGCAATAATAGCCGCAATCTTCCAGTGTATCTAAGGCGATACTTTTACCCGAACCGGAAAGACCGCTGACGATTAATAGTTTCATAAGAAAATCAGGCGAAGAGTGAAAGGCACAAGGCTAAAAAAGCTTTTTTGCCTTTCGTCTTGTGCCTTGTGTCTTATCTATGCGCCGCAGTTTTTTCTTTGTGCTTGGTAATTTGACGATCCAGCTTATCAACCATGTGGTCAATAGCCACATACATATCTTCCTGATGATCTTCGGCAAACAATTTAGCGCCACTCAATTGCAATGTCGCCTCCGCCTTTTGAATCAGTTTTTCCACGCTTAAAATGACGTGTACATCGGTAACATTATCAAAATGACGCGCTAATTTTTCAAATTTCGAATCGATGTGCGCTTTTAAAGCGTCGGTTACTTCAAGATGATGACCTGTTACGATAACTTGCATGGGATAAACTCCTTTGATGAATGAATGAATGATTGGTTTGCTGTCAGCTGACAGCTATAAAATACGCTTACGCTGACTTGATGATGAAATGAGCATCGCTTCACGATACTTGGCAATTGTCCTTCTAGCAACATTGATGCCCTTTTCTTTTAATAGCTCGGCTATTTTACTATCACTTAACGGTTTTGCCAGATTTTCATTGCTAATTAGCTCTTTAATAAACGCCCTGATGGCCGTAGATGAACACTCCCCTCCTCCTTCTGTTGAAACATGACTGGAAAAAAAATACTTGAATTCGACTATGCCATTGGGAGTGTGCATGAATTTTTGCGTGGTCACCCTGGATATGGTCGACTCGTGCAACTCCAGCTCCTCGGCAATATCCCTCAATACCATAGACTTCATTGCAATAGAACCATGCTCAAGAAAACCGGCCTGCTTTTCCACGATGCACCGGGCAACCCGCAATAAGGTATCGTTACGACTCTGGAGAGCCTTGATAAACCACCTGGCTTCCTGCAAATGATCTTTCATGCAGGTGTTGTCCTTGCTGTTATCCGCTCTTTTTATCATCCCGGAATAAAACGGATTGATGCGCAATTTAGACGCTATATCAGGATTCAGGTTGACTTGCCATTGACCGTTTTTCTTAACCACGTAGACATCGGGGATCACATATTCGGAATCCGAATCCTGGATCTGCGCGCCCGGCTTGGGATCCAGCGTTCTGATTAATGCCACCACCTCATCCAGTTGCCGTTCGGTCAGACCCAACTTGCGCATCAGTTTCGACTGCTCATGGGTAGCCAGTAAATCCAGGTATCGAGTCACCAGGGTCAGGGCTTCTTCTTTATAAGGCATGGTCCCCGGCAACTGCAATATCTGCAACCTCAAGCAATCTTTTAAATCAAGAGCCGCAACGCCAGCCGGATCAAAATTCTGCACCCTGTGCAATACTGCGTTTACTTCATCGTTTTCCAGATCGCCTAACTGGCTCTGCAAGCCCTGAAAGATTTCTTCGGGGTTACTGACCAGGTAACCGTCGGCATTGATCGAATCGATTATAGCCATCGCAATGGCATGGTCACGCTCTGAAAACGAGGTTAACTCCACTTGCCATAGCAAATGATCCAACAAGGTTGAGAATTTGCTGCGCTGCGTTTCAAACTCAATGGTCTCGGCAGAATTGCCACCCGACTCCATCGAGTACTCATAAATATCATCCCAGGAAGAATCAATCGGCAATTCATCCGGTATATCGGTTTGCGACCCTTGACTGGTCAGCGAATCCGTATTATCAATTTTTTTCTCCGACGCACTATCGGCGTCCTGAACGGCACTTTCTTCCTCATTAATTTCCAACATCATATTGGAATCAAGAACCTGCTGAATTTCTTGGCTCAACTCTAATGTCGACATCTGCAACAACTTGATCGCCTGTTGCAATTGCGGCGTCATAGACAGCTGTTGGCCCAGTCGAAGATATAAGGATTGTTTCATTTAAGGTACAAGGTACAAGGCTAAAAATGCAAGGTGCAAGGCTAAAGGCTAAAATTATTGCCTAAATAAACCTTACGCACTTCCTCATTGGCAACGATAGCTTCCGCACCGCCTTCTGCGATGACCCTGCCGTCGTTAAGTATATACGCACGATCGCAAATGCCTAGGGTTTCCCTGACATTATGTTCGGTAATCAATACGCCAATGCCGCGTTCTTTCAAATGCACTATGATTTTTTTTATATCATCGACCGATATCGGGTCAACACCGGCAAAAGGCTCGTCCAACAGTATAAATTGAGGGTTGGTCGCCAATGCCCTGGCAATTTCGACACGCCGCCGTTCTCCGCCCGACAGGCCCAAGGCAATTTGGTCGCGCAAATGCAGGATATGAAACTCCTGCAACAATTCCTCAATCACCAATTCCGCCTGCCCTTGGGTTAAGTCAGAACGAATTTGTAGGACTGCGCGCAAATTGTCCGCCACGCTCAGTTTCCGAAAGACCGACGGCTCCTGCGGCAAATAACCGATACCTAATTGCGCCCTCAAATGCATGGGATGATGGGTAATGTCTTGCGAATCTAGGGTAATTTCACCTTCATCCGCCTTAATCAAACCGACCATCATATAAAAACTGGTAGTTTTCCCCGCTCCGTTAGGCCCCAGCAAACCGACGACTTCACCGGTATCGACATGTAATGAAACACCGTTAACCACATTGCGTTTGTTATAGCTTTTAATCAGCTGTGTTGCGGCTAGTCGGGTCATTGTTTATCTTTCACGGTCGGTGGTGCTGACGCGGGTTCTTTCCCTTTTGGCTGCAATACGACATGGACGCGTTTGCCGATCGAATCTTTTTCTCCCGCTTTAACCAGCGAGGTTTTGAGGTCGTATTCGATAAGGTCACTGGAATAAGCGCCACTCTCGCGCCAGACAGTGGCTTTATCAATCAAAATCAACAGGTTTTTTTTAGGATAAAACTCACCCGTTAACGCCTCACCGGTTATATCTTGAGCACCCTCATTAGGCGTTTGTTTAAATTTGGCCTTATTGCCGGTAAACACCAATTTGTCGACCTCACCGTTCACAAAATAAACCACCAGCTTGTCCGAGTTCACCCGAATACTACCCTGAATCGAGACCACATTACCCGTATAAGTACTGATGGCTAAGGCATCGTCATAAGTTGCCGTGTTTGAATCGATAACGATCGGCTGGTCAGCATCGCTTTCCAAGGCGCAAACACCTGCGCTATACAACGCCAATAGCAGCACACAGCTTTGTGGGAGTGGCTTTAGCCACGATAATGACCCACTCACGCTGTCACGGCTAAAGCCGCTCCCACACTATTTTTATTTTGTTTCATAGTTACCCTTTACATGTGAGAGCAATTCCAGATGAATCGGTTCCGCAAAAGTCAATTTCATACCGATTCCTGTAGTCCAACTTGGCAAACTGATCAATTCTGCCCACTCATCCGTTTCTGCATAACTGACTTCCGGTTTTACTTTTAAATTAGAGCTATAAATCTTAAGCTCCCTGACGCCTTCAGCCGCAGCCCTATCCACAACAACCTTGCCATTTAACAACAAATCCTTACCGTCGGCAGACAAAATACCGCTTTCTGATTTAATTATCCACGGCGGTGTCTTGTCATTATAAAAAAACATGACCGGATTGCCTAAATGCGTAGTGCCGTCATCGCTGTAATGAATCATCTCATCGGCAATCAATTTGCTTTTTGGCCGGCCCAATTCACTCATTTCCCACTTCGTATAGCCCTTGCTGAAATAATCCGGGCTGTGCGCCGGAACCGCTATACGACTCAACTCATCCGAACCGGTCAATTTAACCAGCCACCAGCTCGTTATCGCGATAAGGATCAGGTACAGGGTGCTGTAGTTTCCATTTAGCCGGGTCATCGTGCTCTAGCGGGTCAAATAAGCATTCAAGACTTCATCGAAATGGCCTTGCGCCTGCATGATAAAATCGCAGACTTCCCTGACCGCGCCTTGCCCTCCTGGCAATACGGTACACCAATCGGCGTGTTGTTTAACGGCAAAGTTGGCATCATTAACGGCAATCGCGAGACCGACTCTGATCATGATCGGCAAATCCAGCAAGTCATCGCCGACATGCGCCGCCTGATCCGGCCTTATACCCATAAGCTCAATAAGCTCATTAAACGCGGCGACTTTATTTTCATGGCCTTGATATACATGCTCAATACCCAGGCTTTTCATGCGCAACGCCACCGAATTTGATTTGCGCCCGGAAATGACCGCGACCTCGACGCCGGTCTGCCGCAACAGTTTGATGCCGTGACCGTCCCGCGCATGAAATGATTTGTATTCGTTACCCTCGTTATCAAAAAAAAGCTTACCGTCTGTCAATACGCCATCGACATCCAGAATCAATAATTTAAGTTTCTTGGCTTTTTCAAAAACAACCAAATCGTGCTGTATATCCGTCATCACACGATTCCCGCACGAATCAAATCGTGCATATTTAAAGCGCCTATCGCTCGGTGCTGCTCATCAACAACAATTAACGCATTAATCTTAAGCCGCTCCATAATTTGCATGGCTTCTGCGGCCAGAATGCCCGCCGAAATAACCGTGCAATTCGGGGTCATCACTTCGATAATAGCGGTTTTGTGTATATCGATACTTCTACCCAGCACCCGCCGTAAGTCGCCATCGGTAAAAATGCCGGTAACGCGATTATCCGCATCGACAATCGCGGTCATGCCCAGTTTTTTCTCGGTCATCTCCAGCAAAGCATGACTGATAAGCGCCGATTCCAGAACGATAGGCACTTTTTCATCGGCATGCATAATGTCACCCACCATCAACAACAACCGTCGGCCTAAACTGCCGCCGGGATGGGACAAGGCGAAATCGTCGCGGGTAAAACCCCGCGCTTCCAGCAAAGAAACCGCCAATGCATCGCCCATCACCAAGGCCGCTGTAGTGCTGGAGGTCGGCGCAAGCCCCAGCGGGCAAGCTTCTTGCTCAACAGCCACGTTGATATGGGTGGTAGCAAACTTGGCCAGCGTTGAGGCCGGGTTGCCGGTCATGGCGATTAACGGTACGCCCAAGCGTTTAATAATCGGCAGTATCGTTAAAACTTCCTCGGTTTCCCCGGAGTTCGATAAGGCCAGCACCACATCCTGCCGGGTGATCATGCCCAAATCGCCATGACTGGCTTCGCCCGAATGTACAAAAAAAGCCGGCGTTCCGGTACTGGCTAAAGTCGCGGCAATTTTACCGGCAATATGCCCTGATTTACCCATGCCGGTCACCACAACGCGGCCTTTACAATTGAACATTAACTTGCAGGCAATCACAAAATCATCGTTAATCTGCTCGGCCAATGCGGCAATCGCCTGGGTTTCCACCTGAATAACAGCTAAGCCCAATTCGCGGAGCTTTTGATCATGTAATTTCATTTATCGGTATCAGTGAACTTGAAGGCTTATTTAATGCGTGAATGATAAAGCATTTACGACTTTATGGCGCAGGTAAACCTCATAGAAACGCTTAATAAGCAGATGGGTAAGGAACGTGCAGGAAATAACTTGAGCATTTACATTATCGTAGGAGCGGCTTTAGCCGCGATTATCGCGGCTAAAGCCGCTCCTACAGATTGTTAAACAACTTTTGATTCATTATAGCTATCGTTGCTCTGCAAACTTGTCAGTTGCAGCAACCAGTGCATCGATCATTTCCTTGCCCTGAGCGACATGTCCCGCATTGGGCAAGACGATATACTCAGCATTCGGCAGCACCTTATGCAGACTGTAACCGGCTTCCAGAGGACAGACAAAATCATAACGTCCATGAATGATAACCGTTGGGATATTAACCAAATCGCCGCAATTGTCCAGAATCTGGTTTTCGCCAATAAAATAATGATGCTGGGCATAATGCAGTTCCATGCGCACCTGTTTAACCAATTTCTCCGTCGCATGTTCGCCTTTGGGACTCGGCTGGTAATCATTGCCTAAAGACACCTGCCCACCCCAAGCCATCCATTCCTTGGCGGCTCGCCTTTTTGTCACCTCGTCTTCACCCCATACCGCATCGCACAGCCCTTGCACCAGATTGCTCCGCCCCTGTTCCGAAATACTTTCAACCAGCCGGTGCCATTGCTCGGGATAAATCTTGCCGGCGCCGTCTTTGGCAAACCAGTCCAAATCCTGCTGCCGCGCCAAAAATACTGCACGAATGATCAAGCCCATGACCTTGTCTTTATGCTGCTGGGCATACAGCAGAGCCAGCGCCCCGCCCCACGAACCGCCAAACACCAGCCATTGCTTTATAGTCAACTGCTTGCGGATACGCTCCATGTCATCAATTAAATCCTGAGTGATGTTGTTTTCCAGTTCGCCAAAAGGCAGCGACAATCCGCAGCCGCGCTGGTCAAACAAAATAATGCGGTAAAGCTCGGGATTAAAAAAACGCCGATGATCGGGCTTGGTGCCGGAACACGGCCCGCCGTGTAAAAATACCACAGGAATACCGTCAGGATTGCCGGACTGCTCGACATAGACCTGGTGCTTACTGCCGGTTTCAAGGAAAAAAGTTTGGAAGGGTTCTATTTCAGGATAAAGGGTTTTCATAATGGGGTCGAATTAAGCGGTCTAATAAAATATCTTCTACATTACGGCGGGAGTCTATCACCGACAAAACGTAGACTGCATCGCCTGAAAATCTGTAGATGACGCGCCAAGGAGGAAGAATCAACTCTCTGTAATGGCCTATTCCTTGCGCCAATAATTCAGGGACAATCCGTCCTCGCTCAGGAAACAACATAAGATCAGATGTCTTATCCTTGATATCGGCAAAAGCTTTAACAGCGGCTTGCGGACTGTTATCGCGAATAAACCGGATAATTGCAAGCAAATCACTTTCTGCTATCTTGCTCCAGTAAACTTGATAATGCTCATTCATTGTTTAATAAGGCTTCTACGTTATTAAAAACCTGCGTCTGGTGTGTAGCATTACCACTTCTAATATCATTTTCCGCTTGAGCAAGCAACTTGAGCAAACCCAGTGCGGCTCGCGTATTCTCGTAACTTTCAGCGTCTTGCAATACCGCTCTTGGCTCACCGTTTTGGGTAATGATGACGGGGCGGTGGGTTTCATTAACCTGATTTAGTAAATCTGCGGAATGTAATTTTAAATAACTGACGGGTTTAATGTCTGCTGAAATCTTCATGGCTCACCTTTTGTCTATATTTAGCACCAAGTATAGCACCTGTAAAGATGACAGACAAAAAAGGGAGGGGGTTAAAGCCCTCCCTTTATCGGATTTATTTTCCTCGTTCCCACGCGGCGCGTGGGAACGAGAATACAAATTTATGTCACAACACCGTTAGATGATTGCTGCTTTCGGTATGAACCAAATCACCACTACGTTGCAGAACAAAATAACCCCGTCTTAACGCTTCTTCTTTGGCATCATCATTGATATGGAAAGCAGCTATTGCGCCATATTGCTTAAATGCCTGATAGATCGGGAACAGTTGTTTAAAATGCTTCATTTTTCGGTCTAACTTATCCAGATCGTTTTTGTGTGCCTTGTACTTTACTTCGACAATAGCAATGGCATCGCCATTAGTCATGACAAGATCATATTCTTCTTGAATTTGACCACGATGTTTTTCCATGTTTTTCACTACATCATCAAAATGAATCTTACCTAAGTGATTGTCTTTTATTAAACTCTGAAAAAAGAACTCCTCGGCGACATCCCCCTGGTTATTGCTTATATTGCCCAGACTAATACCAATGCGTTCTAGCTTTTCATCGGTGCGTTTCAACTGCTCATCAGTGCGTTTCAACTGCTCATCAGTGCGTTTCAACTGCTCATCAGTGCGATTTAGTTTTTCGTCAGTGCGTTTCATTTGCTCATCAGTGCATTTCATCTGCTCGTCAGTTACCTTTTGAGCTACGGCAATGCTTGCAACTAAAGCTTTTAATTCATCATCGGTCATTGTTAACGCCCAAGTATTTTAGGTAATGCGCTTGATTCTAGCAGGGTAAACATAGATACCCGTTACTAATTACCCCGTACTCTCATCATTATAAAGATGCGAAGGAACCCGTTACACAACCCTAATGTGGCAAGCCTCACTGCTTCTAATGATGATCTATTTTACGGCTCTTGTGTGTTTTTCAGGCATAAAAAAAGGGAGGGGTTTGAAGCCCTCCCTTTTTGCTCTTTTCGGGTTTCGCTAAGTATTAACTTACCATTTGAAACCGACAGAACTACCCAATGTAAAGCCGTCGGTATCAACACCGTCGATATTATCAAAAGAGTGATGATAACGACCATCAGTACCGATAACGATGCCTTTCAGTATTTCATATTCCGCGCCCGCACCGAACTGCATACCGGTGTTCAGTACAGTGATCGCATCAGATGGAGGACTAATGATGTTGATGTCCAAACCGACAGGAATCAACCACGGCCTGAATTTGTTGCCGTGCATGAATTTAATTTTTGGCGAGGCATTAAGTCTTA
>JBCKWP010000020.1:0-22466 GCA_038922455.1 Methylobacter sp.
TTTAACATCAATGTGTTGTGAATATCGGTGGTTTTTTTGCTTGGCAAATTCTTGCAATCTTTATGCGACTATTTTACCATAACCTACTGTTAGTATTAATGATAAATTAATTCTTCGTTCAATTACTATATAAATATGATCAAGGAGCTGGAAATGAACAGTCGCGATATTGCGGAGTTGGTCTTTCACTTGGGGCGCATAGCATCTGGCGAGGGGCTCGTGGAGGGACTAACGGCAGCCCAGTGGGCCGTGCTCAGATACTTTGCCCAAGCCAACCGCTTCTCGCGAACGCCGTCCGCCTTCGCCACGTTCCATGGCACGACCCGGGGTACGGCGTCACAGACGATCAAAAGCATCGAAACCCAAGGCTATCTGACACGCATGCGCTCAGAGGACGACAGGCGCAGTGTCCAGCTCGTTTTGACCGAGAAAGCCCGGGGCATTCTTGCGAACGACCCCTTCGAAACCCTGGTTCGTGCCGCAGCCTCCCTACCCCCAAGTGTCCACGGCCAGTTCGCCAATGCCTTGCAGCGCATGCTCGTTCAGGTGACGCAAGAGCGAGGCAAACCTCCCTTCGGCACCTGTACGTCGTGTCAACATCTGGAAGGCGACGACCACAGCCCGGAGGGACAGGCGTCCTATGCCTGCGGGTTGACGAGCGAGCCACTGCTTCTGGAAGAGCTCAACGGGGTCTGCATCAACTTCGTCCCGGGCAAGCCCATGCCGGAGCTTGCCCGAGCGAAGGACTCGCTTGCTCAGCTGGCTGGTAAGGAATCAGAAATTAGAGCATTGCTGAACAAACAAGTATCGAAAGCCTCTATTGCCAAGATATTAGAGGTGTCCCGTACTACGCTGCAACATTTTATTATTTCCAGAAACCTAACCGGATAACAAATAGTCGCAGAATATCAGTCTATTCAAGCTCCACAAGGCCAGGATTATTTAGAGAAAAACCGGTTTCCCACTTAAGGCTGGACAGATTGAGGTTAAGCCGTTCGTGGTGAGCCCTTCGTCTACGCTCAGGGGAACCTTGTCGAACCATAAACGCTCAGTAAGTAGAATGACCTGTTACCTCTTCAAGATGAAGCCTGGAACATAGCCCAACGTCGAGTCATTGATAGCTACGGGCTATCAAACCATCCCTCGAAACGATTAGACACACACCATCGCTAAAGCAGACAATGCTGTCACCCGGCCGGGAACAATCACGGCATACCGTAGTTGCGGATATGTCCAGTTATCAAACCAACACCCTGGTAAAAATAAAATGGCTAAAATTATTTGCGTACTTTATGACGATCCTATCGATGGTTATCCAACTTCCTATGCGCGTGACGACTTACCGCAACCAGAGATTTATCCTGACGGACAAACACTACCCACCCCAAAAGACATTGATTTTAAACCTGGCGCATTGCTAGGCAGCGTTTCAGGAGAGCTGGGGCTTAGAAAATATCTGGAATCAAATGGCCATACCTTGGTGGTGACCTCCAGCAAAGACGGCGACGACAGCGTTCTGGACCGGGAACTACATGACGCTGAAATCATCATTTCACAACCGTTCTGGCCGGCTTATATGACTGCCGAACGTATCGCCAAAGCAAAGAAGCTGAAAATGATCGTTACCGCCGGTATCGGTTCCGACCACACTGACCTACAGGCGGCGATGGAGCACGGCATCACCGTTGCCGAAGTCACCTACTGCAACAGCAATAGCGTCGCCGAACATGTCGTGATGATGACCTTGGCGCTGGTGCGTAATTACCTCCCATCTTATAACTGGGTACTTAAAGGCGGCTGGAACATCGCCGACTGTGTGGCGCGGTCTTACGACCTGGAAGCAATGAATGTCGGTACGGTAGCTGCCGGTCGAATTGGCCTGCGCGTACTGAGACTGCTTAAACCTTTCGGCGTGAAGCTGCATTATCTGGATCGTCATCGCTTGCCGGAAGCGGTGGAGAAAGAACTCAACCTAACCTTTCACTCCAGTCTGGAAAGCCTGACTAAAGTGTGCGACGTGGTGACCTTGAACTGTCCGTTGCATCCTGAAACCGAGAACATGATCAACGAGCAAACGCTGAAAAACTTCAAGCGCGGCGCTTACCTGATCAACACCGCACGCGGCAAGCTGTGCGATCGCGACGCCATCGTCACTGCACTGGAAAGCGGTCAATTGGCAGGTTATGCGGGCGATGTCTGGTTCCCTCAGCCTGCGCCTAATGACCATCCTTGGCGCACCATGCCGAATCACGGCATGACTCCGCATATCTCAGGCACTAGCTTGTCTGCGCAAACGCGTTATGCAGCAGGTACCCGTGAAATCCTGGAATGCTACTTCGAGAACCGCCCTATTCGCGATGAATACCTGATCGTTCAAGGCGGTCAGTTGGCCGGTGTCGGTGCGCATTCTTATAGCAAAGGCAATGCAACAGGCGGATCAGAAGAAGCCGCTAAATTCAAGAAGGATTGATAATAGTTGTTGGGTATGGGGATGTGACAGTCAATGCTCACATCCCCTTAAGGTAAGTAACTCGCAAGAAATAATCTACACACGAGAGCTTCCAGGTTTTAAAAACCTGGAAGCTCTCACTCGCTTACTGTACCGCCTTGGTTCTCAAGAAGCGTTATTGATTAGCGTCCAATCGTTTCCCCCCGCCTCTTAATTGATCGTAGTGATCAATGCATCAAAACGGTGTTGCATATCCAGCGTTTGGGCTATAGTCCAGGCCGCATTCTGTAGTGGCGGCGGCATATCCTGGCGGCGGGCGATCAGACCGATTTCCCTTGATAACTCCGGTTTCAGGGTTAGGGCGGTGACTTCCTGACCCATTTCAAACAGACTTAATAAGCTGTGCGGCACCACGCTGTACAAGCCGGCGCTACGGACATGCGCGTACAAGGCGAATATCGAGTCGGTTTCCAACACCACGTTAGGAACGATATTGGCTTCGCGAAAGGCAGCATCGATCAGTCGCCGGTTTTGCATGTTCGGCGTTAACAGGCATAACGGCAATTCTGCGACATCAGCCCAGCTCAACGCGCTTTTAATAAGCCGGGGCTCAGGGCTTCGGGCTAACAATACATGGCGTTCTCGGTACAACGGCAGTGTTCGGAAACCTTTTAGCTGTGGGTCGCCAAGATAGGTCAAGCCTAGATCAAGTTCAAAATTGTCGAGTTGGCGGATCAGTTCTTCGGCGCTCAGCGAGGTCAATTTGATATGGATGCCGGGATACTCTCGCTGACAAGGCTCGGTTAATAACGGCACCACTGCCAGCGTAGTGGGAATCGCGCCAATACGGAGCGTACCCGTTAGTTGCCGGTTACACTGCGCCGCTTCTTGCCTCATGCTTTCCCAATCTTGCGCCAAAATCCGCGCCCACTGCAACAGACGTTCGCCCTCCGTGGTAAAGCCCTGAAAACGTTGGCCGCGGCGGACAATGGTAATGCCCAGTTCTTCCTCAAGATGTCGAATGGCGGTGGACAAGGCCGGTTGAGAAACGTGGCAGGCTTCCGCCGCACGGCCGAAATGCTCGGTTTTCGACAGCGCCAGCAGATAATGGATTTGACGGATAAACATGAAGAGTTAGAGGGAGAAGTTGCCGCAGGCCGTGCGGCCGGTTATTCAGAAGGAGACGCCGGTTTACGATCCGTTTGTGCCGAGATAATAATGGCCGCCGCCAGGGTTTACTACCCGTTGATAAGGCAGGGCATCAAGCTCGGCCAGGTAAGCAATAGAATGGGTTTTGATTAGGTAATAAAGCACATTGTTGTTATCGGAAATCATGGCTTTTTAAATTTCACTACCTTGTTTAAAGGACTCAAATTAATCTCATCAACCACTGTTTGCGCCCGTGAATTAAGCACATAAGACACTGCTTCGGCGACATCTTCCGGCTCGATAAAATTGCTGTCGTCATCGCCCGGTTCAAAAGACAAGGGCTCAAAAAACGCAGTCTTGACCATGCCCGGATTAATCAGGCACACCCGCACCTTGCTTTTGCCGCATTCTTCACGCAGGGCTTGGGTAAAGCCCCGCAGCGCAAATTTGCTGGCGCAATACAACGCGCCTTTGCGGCTGCCTTTTAAGGCCGCTTCCGAACCGATAAAAATCAAATCGCTATGCTCTTTGCGCTTTAACGCAGGCAGTAACGCCTTAACCAGAAAAACCTGGCTGGTAAAGTTTAGCGCCATCAGGTCTTCAATCTGGGTATAGGAAAACTCTTCCACCGAGCCGAACTGGCCTCGTCCGGCACAAAATACCACCGCATCGATTTCGGGGAAGGCCTGCTCCAGTTCGCGGATTTTTTGCGGCAGTTCGTTTAACCGGCTTAAGTCCAGTTGCAAAGGCCTGAAGTTATCCTGCTGACGGATAAACTTGCCGCTATCACGGGACACGCCGATCACCTGATGGCCTTGTTGCAATAAATCCCGGGCAATGGCGCGGCCTATGCCGGAACTGGCTCCGGTCACGAGAACGGTACGTTTTAGAGTGTGCATGGGAAAAATTTGGCGGCTGGAATGTAAGTTAAGATTTGTTCGGTGCAGTAGCGCATCATTTCTTGCTCCAGTTCTTGCTTGTAAGAAACCATGCCTTGCTGACTGATCAGAGGACTAGCAAAGAGTTTTTCTTCGGGATACAGTTTATGCAGTTTTTTAAAAAAGTTCTCCGGCAATCTGAACACGCCAAGACTGACCGAATGCAGCTGGTTTACATCGATACGGGAAAAAACCTGCTCAAACAATTGCCGGTACTGCTGCTGGTAGTCGGTTTGATAAATCAGCGGGTCGAAGCGCAAGCCGATTTGCCAGCCCTGTTCCTGCAATTTAACCAAGGCATCCAGACGGCGCTGCAACGATGGCGCTTTGTCTTCGACTTTTTTGGCGATTTGATCAGGGGACAGGCTGAAAGCCACGACGCAGCGGGACAACGGCTCACGGTTTAACAGGCTTCTGACTTGGGTGCTTTTGGTGCGCAATTCCAGCCAGGCATTAGGCAGCGTGTCAAAAAATGGCAAAAACTGCTCGGCAAAGCCAGTCACCGGCTCCAAAGCTAGACTGTCGCAATCGTAGCCGGAAAAAAAATGCAGCTCCTCGTCCGGCGACGAGGCACACAGTTGCCGGATGTCTTGCTGGAAATCCTCGTAATTGACGAACAGCACATAGTTGGCCGACTGGTACATGCCCTGCAAAAAACAGTAGCGGCAATCGTACAGGCAATTGAGCATGTGCGAAAAGTAATAATTCCTGGCCGCGCCAATGCCGTAACCCAAGGGCGCTGGCAGCGCAAAGTTTTTATATTTTTCCGCCAGTATCAAGGCAGGCTGTTGCTTTTGCAGGCGAAAGTTTTGCGCTTTGGGGTTGAACACTTCGCCGTAACGGCCGCAGGTTATTGTTCTGGCTTTCGGGAATCGCGCCACAATATCGACAACACGCGGGTGTTGCAAGATGGCTTGTTCTATATAAATGGTTTCAATCATAAGCTCTGTTTGTCGGTTTATACGCATAATGTAGCACAGCTTGTTCGATCAAAAGCGGTGTGATTTATTATGCAGACCTGTTATAGGGTAAAATACTTTCAACTTAACAAACACATTAGCAATCATGAAAACAAGCAAGATAGGTTTTATCGGCGGCGGCAATATGGCATCCAGTCTGATCAGCGGATTGATTGCCAGCGGCCATGCCCCGAAACAGATTTGGGTGTCGGACATTAACCCGGACACATTGACCGCTCTGGCTAAACAGTTAAACGTCAACACCTCGGTAAATAATGACGACATCATCAATGCCGTCGATGTCGTGGTGCTGGCGGTCAAGCCGCAAACGCTGAGCACTGTCGCTCAAAGCGCCGCCGTGCTGATCCAGAAAAAAAAATCGCTGGTGGTGTCCATCGCCGCCGGTATCAACCAAAGCAGTTTAAGCCGCTGGTTAGGCGCAGATACCGCGATCGTGCGCTGTATGCCCAACACCCCGGCGTTGGTGTTGACCGGCGCTACCGCGCTGCATGCCAACGACAAGGTGACGGCTGCACAACGCGATCTGGCCGAGAATATTTTACGTGCGGTCGGCATCGCGCTATGGGTTGAAGATGAAGCCGAATTAGACGCGGTCACCGCTGTTTCCGGCAGCGGCCCGGCCTATTATTTCCTGCTGATGGAAGCCATGGAAAAAGCCGCAGTGGAGCTGGGCTTGAATGAAGAAACAGCACGTTTACTGGTGCAGCAAACCGCATTAGGCGCGGCCAAAATAGCGCTGGAATCTAGCGAGTCACCGGAACAGTTACGCCGACGCGTCACCTCACCCGGCGGCACCACACAACGGGCCATTGAGACTTTTGAGCAAGGCGGTTTTACCGAACTGGTTGCAAAAGCATTACACGCGGCACGAGACCGCTCAATTGAAATGTCTAAACAAATGGAGAATTCCTAATGAGTTCCAGCTACATGACCGACCCGGCTATTTTTATCATCGACTCGCTGTTTTCGCTGTATATCCTGGCGGTGTTGCTGCGCTTTTTATTGCAATGGTGTGGTGCCGATTTTTACAACCCTATCTCCCAAATGCTGGTCAAGGCCACGCACCCGCCGTTAAAATTGCTGCGCCGCTTTGTGCCGTCCATCGGCAAGATTGATACGTCCTCGCTGGTGCTGGTGCTCAGCCTGCAAATACTGGCCGACTTTTCAATATTGCTGCTGAAAGGCGTCGCCATCAGCATCGGCGCATTGACCATTTTATCGCTGACTCAACTGGTTTCGTTGCTGATCAATATCTTCATCTATGCGGTATTTGCCAGGGCCATACTCAGCTGGATGAACCCCGGCATGTTTGGCGCGGCATCGTCTATCCTGCACAGTCTGACCGAACCATTGCTTAACACCTGCCGCAAATTCATTCCCGACTTGGGCGGCATAGATTTGTCGCCGTTAGCCGTATTAATGATTTTGCAGCTGGCAAAAATGGTCATCTTGCCGCCGTTGCATCAAATCGCAAACTTGATTGGCTAAACCGGTGATCGGTTGAATTGGCACCATTGGGAACATGGCGTTTTGACGCTGAACCTCCATGTTCAACCCAAAGCCAGCAAGGATGAGTGGTCGGGACTGCATGGCGACCGGCTGAAGCTGAGAATCAAGGCCGCACCGATTGACGGCAAGGCTAATCAGCATTTGCTTGCCTTTATAGCCGCTGAGTTTGCGGTCAGCAAGTCGGCCTGCAAACTCATCTCCGGCAAATCCGGGCTGGAAAAACGTATCACCATTAGTTCGCCAAAGAAACTGCCGTCCCTGCCGGATTCCCTGCAATTCGATATTTCCTTGTAATAACGCTGGGTTAAATCGATTGATACGATAATGCAATAAAATTTCATATCGGCGCTCTTTGCAATATAATTCAGGCTTCCTCGAAAAAATCACACCTCAGCCATGCAAACACGTACTTTTTCAGTCAGTATTTTTTTAGCCTGTTGCCTTTATCTATGCAGCAGCCAGTCGGTATTCGCCAAAAATATGTACCGCTATGTGAATGAGAAAGGCGAAACTATTTTCTCCGATCAGGTGCCTCCTGAACATTCTCAGTACCGCCGGGAATCGCTAAACGAAAAAGGCCGGGTTGTTGGTGTCGTCGAAAAGGCAAAAACAAAAGCACAGCAGGCCATAGATAATCAGCTTAACGCCCTGAAAAAAGCCCAAGAAAAATTCATCGCCGAGCAAGCGTCTAACGACAAAATGCTGCTCAGTACCTTCCGTAACCTAAAAGACTTGGAGGCGAGCCTTTACGCGACCATGCAATATCTGGATGCTCAGCGGAATGTGGCCCAAGGCTACTTAAAACGCGTGGAAGGTCAACTGGGGCCACAACAAAAGGAAGCAGCACAACTTGAACGTGACGGTATAAAAGTCCCCCCCAATTTCCTGAATGAAATCAAGCAAACAGAAGTCCAGATACAAACGGCTTATACTGAAATAACTAAACAGATCGAAAAAAAGAACCGCGCCAAGTCGGAATCTGAAGACTATCGCGAACGATTTAAATTTTTAACCCAGGAAAATACAGACCACTCGAAAATGGCCGACGAAGCCGCTCAAGACCAAGCCGCCGCCAAGATCGGCTTGTATGTCTGTAAGACTGATACACTCTGCGCACAGGCCTGGGCTAGCGCACATGACTTTATCAAAGCTAACGCCACAACCCCAATCGATACCGACACCGACAAACTGATTATGGGTCGAGCCCCTACAACCGACAGCGACCTGAGCTTGTCGGTCTCAAAAATTGACGATGCAAACAAAAAACAGCTATTCCTCGAGATTCGCTGCCGTGAATCATCTCTAGGCACTGAACTCTGTGCCAGCCAAAAAGTGCGGGATATAAGGTCTGCATTTAGACCCTATATTGAATCTACGCTGCCCAAATA
Source organism: Methylobacter sp. (assembly GCA_038922455.1). Lineage (GTDB taxonomy): Bacteria > Pseudomonadota > Gammaproteobacteria > Methylococcales > Methylomonadaceae > Methylobacter_A. Next base: position 8,414 of record JBCKWP010000020.1, read on the forward strand.
ACCGGTGTTGCGCACGCTAAGGAGTTAAGCCAAACCGCCGCCACATCCTCGGTTACGCGTATCGCCTTAGCCAGTTTTATCGGCACCGCGATCGAGTTTTACGATTTTTATATCTACGGCATGGCGGCGGCATTAGTTATCGGCCCGGTATTTTTTCCCGACGGCAACCCGACAACGCAAGCGCTCAGCGCCTTTCTGACTTTTGCCGTCGCTTTCCTGACCCGGCCTTTGGGCGCGGCGCTATTCGGACATTTCGGCGACCGCATCGGGCGCAAAACCACCTTAGTCGCCTCGCTGCTGGTCATGGGCATTTCCACCACCTTGATCGGCGTGTTGCCGGGATACGCTACGATTGGCGCATGGGCTCCGGCTTTACTGTGCCTATTGCGGTTCGGGCAGGGTATCGGCTTGGGCGGGGAATGGGGCGGGGCGGCACTGCTGGCAACCGAGAACGCACCGGCCGGAAAGCGCGGCTGGTATGGCATGTTTCCCCAGCTGGGGCCGCCGGTAGGGTTTCTGTGCGCAACAGGCAGTTTTTTGCTGCTGGCCAATTGCCTGACCGAGCAAGAGTTTAAAGACTGGGGCTGGCGGCTCCCGTTTCTTGCCAGTTCGATTTTGGTCATGATCGGTTTGTATGTGCGCCTAGCCTTGGCCGAAACCCCAGTCTTTACCAAAGTATTACAGCAACATCAACAAGTCGTCTTCCCGCTCAAAGACCTATTTAAATCTCATCTTGCCGCATTGGTTCTCGGAGCGATGGCGATGGTGGTGTGTTATGCCTTGTTCTATATTTCAACGGTATTTTCCCTGAGCTACGGCACCACTACGCTGCACATCCCGCGCCAGCAATTTCTCGGCATGTTGTGCGTGGCCGTACTGTTTATGGCTGCCGCCACGCCGCTATCGGCGTGGGCAGGTGATCGATTCGGGCGGCGACCCGTGTTGTTGATCGCCGGAAGCTTAGCCTTCCTGTCCGGTTTCCTGTTAAAGCCGATGCTGGAAAGCGGCTCGCCATTGATGATCACCGCATTCCTGTCGCTGGAGCTATTCCTAATGGGAGCCACCTTCGCGCCGATGGGAGCCTTATTGCCGGAGCTATTTCCCTCCGAGTTACGCTATACCGGTGCGGGCACCGCCTATAATTTAGGCGGCATCATCGGCGCTTCGTTTGCCCCTTATATCGCGCAGCGCTTAGTTGCCGAGGGCGGCTTGGCCTGGGTCGGCGGCTATGTGTCATTGGCTGCGGCTATCAGCCTGCTTGCTGTATATCTGCTGCGTGAGACTCGTGATAATCGTTGGGTGTAAATAGAGTCGTAGCGGGGAAACCGAAGGGCAATACAGCATTCGCCTCAACGATCAATGGCGGGGTTGTCTCCGTTGGGCGGATGGTGATACCTTTGATGTTGAAGTTGTCGATTACCACTAAGAAGCATGCACGAAGTAACTTGAGCACGTTAACGGGTAACGAACAAAATAACCGTAGGAGCGGCTTTAGCCGCGATCAATCGCGGCTAAAGCCGCTCCTACGGTTATTTTATTCGTTACCCGTTAACTTGCTCAAGTTATATCGAGCAGGTTCCTTAGTTGTTATCGGTCAAGGTTTAAATCAGGCGTAAAGGTATTCTTCCAGCTCATACAGTGCAGCCAGGTAGGCGGGCTTGCCGCCAAAGGCTGACACCAGCTCGCTGGCTGTGCCCATGTTTTTGAACGGGTCTAGCGTGAGGATTTTGATGTCTTCGATGTTTTCTATGCCGGTATCGGCGTATTTTTCCAGCAAGGTTTCCAGCACTTGTCGCGCCTGTTCGCCGTACTTGGCAAAGTAGTTGCGCTTTTTTACCTTGTCTGCGCGTTCACGGCGGGTTAGCGGCGGTTGGTCAAAGGCGACGTGGCAGATCAGATCGAAGGCATCGAAGTCTTTGCCGACTTCGTCAGCCAGCGGTTCCAGCAACAGGCCGTGTGCTTCCAGCTCTTGCAGGATGGCGGCCTTGCGCTCGGCTTTGCTCCAGCGGCGCAGGAAGTCATCAAGCGAGGCATAATCCTTGCGCACCGTTGATCGGGTGTAATCTTTGAGTGATTCGGTAATCAGCTTGCCTTCTGGCCCGTAATACTGCACGCGCTCGGCAACGACATAGACGGTCACATCGCCGAGCACGTATTTTACTCGTCCTGTGCTGGGTTGGCCTTCACCTTCATCAAATCCCCCCTCAATCCCCCCTTTTTCAAAGGAGGGAGGCAAATTACCGTTTCCATCAAGTTCTACTTCATCCGGTGGCACGGGTGATTCATCGCCTTTCGGCACATAAATCATCACCGGCTCACCGTCAAAGTCCTTATCGGCAAATAGTTCGGTCGCCTTTTTGAAATCCATGATGGTGAACCAGTATTTGTCGTAATCCTCGTTGATGCGGGTGCCACGGCCGATGATTTGCTTATACTCAGTGATCGACTTGATGTGTTGATCCAGGACTATCAGCTTGCAGGTTTGCGCATCCACACCGGTGGACATCAGCTTTGAGGTGGTGGCGATCACTGGGTAACGCTCCTCGGGGTTAATGAAGTTATCCAGCTCGGCCTTGCCTTCTTTTTCATCGCCGGTAATGCGCATCACGTATTTACGACTTTCCTTGACCCGCTCCGGGTTTAGGTTGACTAAGGCTTGGCGCATGCGTTCGGCGTGGTCAATGTCATCGCAAAAGACAATGGTCTTGGCGTAAGGATCAGTTGCGACTAGAAATTCGGTGATTTTTTTGGCGACCAGTTCGGTGCGTTTTTCCAGCACCAGCGTGCGATCCATATCGATCTGGTTATAAACTCGGTCTTCAATGACCTGACCCTTTTTATCGACTTGGCCTTTGCTGGGTCGCCAACCTTGCACATCTCTGTCGATGTCGATGCGCACTACTTTGTAGGGCGCAAGAAAGCCGTCTTCGATGCCTTGCTTAAGGGTGTAGGTGTAGACCGGTTCGCCAAAGTAATCAATACTGGACACATCCTTGGTTTCTTTGGGTGTGGCGGTCAAGCCCACATGGGTGGCCGAAGAAAAATACGCCAGAATCTCGCGCCATGCGGAATCTTCCGCTGCGCTGCCGCGATGGCATTCGTCGATCACAATCAGGTCAAAGAAGTCCGGCGAGAATTGTTTGTAAATATTCTGCTGTTCTTCGCTGCCGGTGACGGCCTGATATAAGGACAGGTAAATCTCGTAGCTTTTGTCGATCTGGCGCTTGCTAATCTTGGTCATCGCGGCGGCGAAGGGTTTGAAATCGTTGTTTTTGGTTTGATCGACCAAAATATTGCGGTCAGCGAGAAACAGGATGCGTTTTTTGGCGCCCGATTTCCATAATCGCCAAATGATCTGGAACGCGGTGTAGGTCTTGCCGGTACCGGTTGCCATGACCAGCAGGATACGCTGCTGAGTCTTAGCCACGGCTTCCACGGTGTTATTGATGGCGTTGGCTTGGTAGTAACGCGGGGCGCGGCCTGTGCCGTCATCGTAGTACGGCATTTCTACCGTATGCCGTGCCTCTGGCGTTTCCAGCCCCTTCCACTGGCAATAGCGTTGCCAGAGTTCCGTGGGCGACGGAAATGCGTCCAGTGCTAGCTCCTGCTCGGTAAGGTCGGCCAATCCGGTGCGGTCGTGCATCAGGAAGCCATCGCCGTTGGAACTGAACACAAACGGTACACCCAGCGTTTCGGCATAATTCAGAGCCTGCTGCATACCGGCACCGACGCTGAGGCCGTTTATCTTGGCTTCGATCACTGCCAGCGGGATATTCGGTTTGTAGTACAGGATGTAATCGGCGCGCTTTTGTTCGCCACGGGTGTGCAGCTTGCCGCGCACGATGACTCGCCCTTTGGTGAAGCTGACTTCCTCCCTAATCTGGCTGTGCAAATTCCAGCCCGCTCCAATGATGGCTGGGGTGATGTATTTTGTGCAGATGTCGCGTTCAGAGAGACTAAGCTTATCAGCCATGGGGCGAAAATATCCTTGTGTATTTTTAGTGTAAAGCGGTGTTTCCGGTGTGCCGCTTTCAGCGAGGGGCAGAAGGAAGGTTATTTAATAAAATCTCCCCTAACCCCTCTTTTCCTAAGAGGGGGGCTGAATGCAACCTTAATTATCTGATCCTGTTGCGTTGGCCTTGATTTATAATACAGCAATTCATCTCATCAATCTCACCCACCCTTTTTATAAAATGGCCGACTCGAAAATTTATCTGAATGTACCTTTTGCTCAAAAGGATGAGGCCAAAGCGCTAGGCGCGAAGTGGGACGCTATCCAAAAGAAATGGTTTGTCCCTGCGGACAAAGACCTTACGCTGTTTGCCCGATGGCAAGCTGAATCCGGTGCTGTGGCATCGCCAAGATCGAAAGCACCTTCTTCCGCTATTAAGTCTTCTGCTAAGAAGGTGGACGCCGGTGTCAAAACCCATGCAGCGGCTAAAGACTTTGTTGCCTATAACGGCGATGCTCCGCCTTGGGATTAATGCTTGCTTCGTAAGCGTTCAGTCCCCCTCTTTGGAAAAGAGGGGCTAGGGGAGATTTGTTCAAATAAATCCCCCTCAGCCCCTCTTTTTCAAAGAGGGAGGTGAACGCTTACCTTGCTCCTGGTAGGGCATGCCGTGCGCGCCTTAAGAGCTAAGGCGCGCACGGCACGCCCTACGATGTTTCAATCATCTTCATTCGGAATTTGCCCGCGCAGTTCTTCGGACAGCAGCATTTGCCCGCCGGTGACCACGACCTGTTCACCGACATTGATGCCGTTGCCGACAAAATAGCCGCCGGTCGTTGCCGAATACCGATCTAGGGTGCGGCGGCTAAATTGCCCTTCCGCAGTTTTGATGTACACAAAAGCCTGATCCATGTGCCAGATTAAAGCGGACTTTGGAATGACCACGCCGGACTGGTTTTCACTTTGCTCTGGTATCCACGCGGTAACCCGCATGCCGGTTCTGATATGAGCGCCGTTGGCCTGAAAAAAATAGCTTTCGCCTTGCACGGTATTATCGGTTTGTGGTGCCGCTGAAATCAGCTCGGCTTTGTTGGCTGTACTGCGGTTGCCCGATGCGTCGACGTAAATAGCCTGAATGTCGCTAGGCAGCTGTTTATTGGTGGGCAAGGTGATTTGCAGCAGTGTTTGGTGGCCGGATAACAAGGCGTTGAGCTTGCCGGAATCGATTGCCAAAGCCCATTCGGTGAGCTTTTCGCCCCAGTTGAGCCGGGCTTGATCGGCGATGGCCTGGCCTTGAATGCCACTGGCATCGACTTGGGCTTTATCCATTTGCCACTGCGCTTGTTGGACTTGCAGGTTGTGTTTTGAGGTCGCGCCATCATGATATAAGTCCTGCTGGCGGCTGATGTTCTGCTCGGCCTGCTTGAACTTGGCCGTGGCGCTGCCGCGCTCGGATAAGGCGACCGAATACCGATGCCGAAGCTCGATCAAAGGTTGTATGTTGACCGCTTTTCCGTAAGCGGTGAATTCGGAGAGATGCTTGGCGGCGGTCAGCGTGATTGTCTGCAAGCCTGATAATAACTGGGCTTTGGCGTCCAGAACAACGGTTCCCGGCGCTGCGTGATTTGGCAACTGGGCAACCGGTTTATCGTCATCATCGGCGAAACTTGGGGCAACACTGAGTATAAAAATACCGGCTATTAAAAGAGCGTTCATGTGGACAGTAAAGGCGTGTATGGATGTGTTCATGTTATAAGATTTCCATTCTTAAATGCATTTTTTTGTTGTTTTTAAAAAATTGCAGGTTATCCTTAAAAAATGTAACTATTCAGCGTAGGGATAACATCCCTGACAAACCACCGTTTCGGCAGACCTAGTGCTGGCCATCAAAGGGCATCTTACCCTTGAAGGCCAATGGTGTAGGGATGTTATCCCTTTTGTACTGAATAGTTACTAAAAAATAAACCAACCCTATTGAGAGATTATCATGAGCGACCTACCGGATAACTTAAAGTACGCAATGTCCCACGAATGGGCAAAGCTGGAAGACGATAACGTCGTTCGCGTCGGCATAAGCGATTTTGCGCAGGAAGAATTGGGCGATTTAGTTTATATCGAACTGCCGGAGCTGGGTCGAAAAGTCGCGGCGCAAGAACAATGCGCGGTCGTCGAATCGGTCAAGACCGCATCCGATTTGTTCAGCCCGGTGACCGGAGAAATAGTCGCCGTCAACGAAGCCTTGGCCGATGAACCCGAGCGGGTCAATGATGATGCTTACGGAACTTGGCTGTTTTGCATCAAGGCGGACGACCTGACTGAGCTGGATAAGTTGATGGATGCGGGAGCCTACCAGAACATGATTGAACAATGATTTAGGTGAAAGGCACGTAATTATTCAGTGATATTTCAGTCTGCGCCATCGTAGGAGGGGCTTTAGCCCCGATTGAAGCTTCAATCGGGGCTAAAGCCCCTCCTACGACACCAGGCACAGCTTGACGCTGAATAGTTACTACAAAGGCACAAGGTTAAAAAACTTTTTGCCTTACACCTTATTTCTTTAGCCGCAACTGCTCCCGGCAGTCTGCGATATACACTATCCCTGACAATAAAGAGGAATATTAATGAACACATTAATCTGTGGGTCTATGGCTTACGATACCATCATGGTTTTTCATGATAAATTCAAACATCACATTTTGCCGGAAAAAATCCATATCCTGAATGTATCGTTCCTGGTGCCGGTAATGCGGCGTGAATTCGGCGGCTGCGCGGGTAATATTGCCTATAACCTGAAATTGTTGGGCGAAGAGCCGTTGACGATGGCCACCGTCGGCCATGATTTTGAACCGTATGCCCAATGGCTGGCTCACAACCAATTGTCCAGCGAATTTATTAAGATTCTGGATGACAGCTATACCGGCCAAGCCTATATCACCACCGACGAAGACGCTAACCAGATTACCGCATTCCACCCTGGTGCAATGAATTCTTCGCATTTAAATTCGGTGCCTACCGACAGGGAAATCAGTATCGGCATCGTTTCCCCGGATGGTAAAGAGGGTATGCAGCTGCATGCCGAGCAGTTTGCGGAATTGGACATACCGTTTATTTTCGACCCAGGCCAAGGTATGCCGATGTTTAATGGTGAAGAACTGCTCAAGTTTATCGATCAGGCAACCTGGATGACCTTGAACGATTATGAATCCGAGGTTATGCAGAAACGTACCGGTTTGTCACTGGAACAAATGGCCGAACGAGTGGAAGCACTGATTATTACTTTGGGTGGCAAGGGTTCTCAAATTTACACGCACGGCGAGTGCATTACCATTCCTGCGGCAAAACCTAAAGCGATATTCGATCCAACGGGTTGCGGAGATGCTTATCGCGCCGGGCTTTTATACGGCTTGATCAATGAATTGGGCTGGGAAGTGACCGGTAGAGTCGCCTCATTAATGGGCGCCATTAAAATCGAAAATAACGGCACCCAGAATCATTCGTTCGATATGAATGGCTTTAAACTGCGCTACCGCGAAAATTTCGGCACTTCGTTTTAATTTATAAAAAAATGTTAAAACACACCCAGAATCTCTTAGACATCATGTCGCGTCTGCGTCATCCGGAACAGGGCTGTGCATGGGATGTCAAACAGGATTTCACCAGTTTAATCCCTTACTTGATTGAAGAAGCCTACGAAGTCGTCGATGCCATTGAACGCAACGACCTGGATGATTTGCGCTCGGAGCTAGGCGACCTGCTGTTGCAGGTGGTGTTCCATGCCCAAATCGCCGAGGAACAAGGCTTGTTCAACTTTGAGCAGGTTGCAGCCGGCATTTGCGACAAACTGATCCGCAGGCATCCGCACGTTTTTTCTGATGCTGTTTTCAACACCGATGAAGAACGCCATCAAGCCTGGGAACAGGAAAAGGCCAACGAGCGGCAGAAAAAAAACAAAACAGCGGAACCGGAAAGCGTCCTGTCGGGCGTGGCGCGGAATCTTCCGGCATTGATCGAGTGTGAAAAAATACAGGATCGTGCCGCAAATTACGGCTTTGATTGGCCGGATGTGCTGCCGGTTTTCGATAAGGTCATGGAAGAGCTGGAGGAGGTCAGAGAAGCTTGGCAATCCGGCGATCAGGCGCATATTCAGGAAGAGATAGGCGATTTATTGCTGGTTGCGGTTAATTTAGCCCGTCATTTAAACGTTAATGCCGAAGTCGCGCTCAAGGACAGCACCAGGAAATTTTCCAGACGATTTCAATATATAGAACAACAGGTTAAAGCATCTGGAAAGAATCTAAAAGATTGCGAACTGGCCGAGTTGGATATTTTATGGAATCAGGCCAAGCTGGCTTTAAACAAGAGGTAGCGTATCGACTCAGCAATTAGAATGTCCTGAGAAATCTCGTCGCCAGACCGGGAATTTTGCCAAATACCGCATAAACCGGTTTGATCGTTTGCAGCAACAATCACATCTTGTGCGTAGCAATCACAATCTCCGCTTGCTGATACCGGCGATAACGCTCTCTACCCGCTGCTTTGGTTGTTTCGCTGTTATCGAGTATTTCAAGAATGCGCTCGGTTTGCGGCCCTGGATTTGGATAATGCGACGACAGGTTGAATAAGGTGTTTTGCCAGCCCGTAGGCGCAGCCACTGAGCCGATCAGGATGACCTGTTCAAGCTCAGGCAGCTCGCCTAAATAGTGCTGATGCGGAATAAAACTGCCTGCCCTGAAAGTCCAGAGCAGGTCGTCTAGGGTTTGGCTTTGTTCGGCGGAATCGGTCAGTACATAACAAAAACAACCGCTGCGATAGGCTTTTTCGATCAGCTTGCAGGCGAACAGGTACCTATCGTGTAGCGATTCTGTTGGCAGTATGTAAAAGCTGACTTCAGCCACTGGTGTTATGTGGTTGGGCGCGGTTGATCAGGTATTGGCTTAATAACGACACCGGGCGGCCGGTCGCGCCTTTGGTTGGGCCGGTACGCCATGCAGTGAAGGCAATATCCAGGTGCGCCCAGCGGAATTTTTCGGCAAATCGAGCCAGAAAACAGGCGGCAGTGATAGTGCCCGCATCTTTGCCACCGATATTAGCGATGTCGGCGAAATTGGATTTAAGTTGTTCCTGGTACTCTTCCCATAACGGCAAGCGCCAGACCGGGTCGTTGGCGATTTCGCCAGCCGCTATTAGCTCATTGCACAAGGCGTCATCATTGCCGAGCAGACCGCTGACTACGCGACCTAAAGCGACGCCAACCGCGCCGGTCAGGGTGGCAATGTCGATCACTACCTCGGGGTTGTAGCGTTCCGCATAGGTCAAGGTGTCGCACAGCAGCAGACGGCCTTCGGCATCGGTGTTTAATATTTCAATAGTTTTGCCGGACATGCTGGTCACAATATCGCCGGGTTTATTGGCGTCGCCATCGGGCAGGTTTTCCGAGCTAGGGATTAGGCCGATAATATTCAGCGGCAGCTGCATTTGCGCTGCGGCGAGCAAGGTACCCAGAACGGTCGCGCCGCCGCACATGTCGTATTTCATTTCATCCATGCCTGAGGCTTGTTTTAATGAAATGCCGCCCGCGTCGAAAGTGAGGCCTTTGCCGATCAGTACAATAGGCTTGGCGTCTTTCTCACCACCTTGATAATTCAGGGTGATTAATTTTGCCGGTTGACGGCTGCCGCGCGAGACCGACAGTAAAGCACCCATACCCAGCGCCGCCATGTCGGATTCTTCGAGTACGCTAACGCTCAGGTCGGCGTATTTTTTGCTCAGTGCTATCGATTGTTCGGCAAGATAGGTTGGGGTACAGATATTGCCCGGCAAATCGCCTAAGTGTTTGGTTAAATCGATGCCTTCGGCTATAGCCTTGCCTTGTAGCAACCCGGCCTGTGCTAAAGCAGATTCCGCTTCGGTGGCGAAAATGGAGATAAGTTCAAGCTTGCTTTCGGTTTCTTTATCGGATTTCAGCTGGGTAAATTGGTACGCGGCATCGTTAAATACTTCGATGATATGCCGGGATTTCCATTGCAGGTCGCGACCTTCAACCGCGCATTCGGCCAAGCAGCAGACGACTGATTTTATGTGCGGTTTTTTCAGGCTGTTGACGGCGGCCAGCAGGGCTTTTTTGTAGTTTTTGGTGGATAAAGGCTTGTTTTCGCCTAGGCCGACCAACAAAATACGCTCAAACTTGCTGTCAGGAATGGCGTTTATTAATACGGTTTCGCCATTTTTTCCGCTCAGGTCGCCACGGCTGACGATGCTGTTGATCAGGCCTTGGGTGCTGTTGTTAAGGGCGGTTGCCGATGGGCTGAGTTGCTGGTCTTGATAAACGCCGACAATAATACAATCACATTGCAGATCTTCTAAAGGCGCGGTTTCTATTGAATAGTTCATAACTTAACTCGTTTATTTGCTGAATAGAGGGGGTATCTTGAGCAGGCTGAAAATAAGTCGCCACAAGATAGGCCGTTTAGCCATAATTATACAACACAAATATCGGTTTTTGATTGAGGGGACAAGCTTGGCGGAAAATTTGCCGGTATTCACTTAAATTGGTTTTATCTCTGATTCACGGTTTTCAGATGAAGTGCATGATACCGTAGAGCGATAGTGGCAGTATTGATGTTGTTTTGAGTATAAGTATAAGATCATATTTCTTTTAACATTTGCGCTGAGTCAAAGGGCTTTAGACATTTGCTGAAAACAGCTAAAGCCGTTTTACTCCTGTTAAAAGACTTTTGAACGACTACTTACTTGATACATCTACAAGGAAATGTGCGACAAACTACGTCTTTATTCTAGGCTGGCGGCTGGGTAGCATATACCCAGCGAATTGGAATGCAATTACACGCCAATGCCCGGAAACGATTAAAAGCGCCGCAGGCGTTGTCAGGACAATAAAATGTCAGCACTTTAACTAGTGTTTCAGAAAAATCCAGGTCAAAAATTTAATTCGCCTGTTTCTAGTGGCGCTGTTTCTATAAAATGATCGATAATTTACAAAATTAAAATAGAAGTGGGTGCTTTTGACGGCTTAGCTTTTATTTCGTTGCACAACACACACTGTTAATGGGAGACGCGCTTGGAAGCGAACTGGACTAAAGGTTATAAAATGGGGCGGCGCAAGATAGTCACCGTGCTGGACAAAATGGTCGCCTTGGATTTGTTAAGGACGCTGTTGGCGGTTTGGTCGGTGATTGTCGTTATTATCGTCAGTCGACAGTTTATCAGGATTCTTGACAAGGCTGTTGATGGACAGGTATCCAATCAAACCTTGCTGACCGTTCTGGGCTTGAAAACGATTATTGCCAGTGCTGCGTTTTTGCCGGCAGCCTTGTTTATGGCGGTGTTGATGGTTTTGGGCAGAATGTACAGGGACCAGGAAATGTCGGCAGTGGCTTCAGCGGGCGGCGGTGCGGGGACGATCTATCGAGCTATATTCCTGTTGGTTTTTCCTTTGAGCGTGCTGTCTGCCGGTTTGTCATTCTACGTCTCACCCTGGGCGGAAGCCATGATGGAGCAGCTGATGCATCAGGATAAGGAATCGGCTGATCTCAGAGGTGTTGCTGCCGGGAAATTTAGCGAATACAGTCAGGGAGATCTGGTTTTTTATGTGGAAAAGATTGATGACGATAAAACCATGCATCAGGTTTTTGTACAGCACCGGCAGGGAGACCGGCTGGCGATTATTAATGCCGAAACGGGCAGATTGAAAGATTTTCCTGGCGGACGCTATGTCGTTTTGGAAAACGGGGAGCGCATACAGGGACAGCCGGGCGCTTTAAATTACGTGGTTGAACAATTCTCAGAATACGCGGTGAGATTGGAGACTAAAGAATCAGCCACTATTTTTGGCAAAGAATCTGTTCCCAGTGATGTGCTGCTGAGTTCCAGTCAAATAACCGATATTGCCGAATTGCAGCGTCGATTTTCTATTCCGATGGGGATGATATTACTGAGCTTTATTGCCGTGCCTTTGGCCCAGATGTCGCCTCGCGGCGGTGTTTACGGGAATATGCTGGTTGGCTTTCTGATCTATTTTAGCTATGGAAATCTTACTCGTGTCAGTTACAGTTGGGTCATTAAGCAAACTATCCCGGAGTGGCTGGGTGTTGCTGGTGTTAATTCACTGTTATTGTTGATAGGCGGAATTTTATTGGCGCGCTTATACGGATGGCAATGGCTGGTTATGCGGGTTAAGGAAAAGGTGCATCAATGAATGTATTAACAGGCTATATCGTCAGGGAAATATTAAAGGGGTCTTTGGTTGCGGTTTTATTGTTATTGACCTTATTCAATTTGTTTACCTTCAGCGATCAGCTAAAAGATCTGGGTAAAGGGCACTACGGCTTAACAGAGATTTTTTATTATCTTGCCCTGACCTCACCTACCGTTTTTTATGAATTGATGCCGGCATCAGCCTTATTAGGCAGTCTGTTTGTATTGGGTGCGATGGGTAATAATCGCGAACTCATTGCCATGCAGGCTGCCGGGTTATCCGTTTTGGGGATTATTAGGGCGGTTATGCTGGCCGGAGCTATTTTAGTCGTCATTTCAATAGCGGTCGGCGAGTTTATCGCGCCGGTAGCCGAGCGGACGGCACGAGTGATGAAGGTCACCGCCCAGAATGAGCAGGTGGTCATGAATGTAAAATATGGGCTCTGGCTGCGTGAAGGCAAAAAATTCATTAATGTACGCAAAATACAAGATGACGGGAGTTTGGCTGATATCAGTATTTATGAGCTGGATGATCAGGGTCATTTACGCCATTCAACACATGCGGAGAAAGCGACTTTTCAAGGCAATGAGCAATGGAAATTAGAGCGAATCAGGCAATCGGACATTTCAATACAGCAGATGGCTGCAAGCAGCCAAAGTGAGCAAATTTGGCAATCAACCGTTGCCCCCGACTTATTGAAGATTGTTGTGGTTAACGCGAATAATCTATCTATGGTTGACCTGGCACTCTATATTGATTTTTTAAAGGATAATCATCAAAAATCGCACGAGTTTGAGTTGGCTTTTTGGGGGCGGGTGTTAAACCCGCTGGTTGTTTTTGTTATGCTGCTGGTATCTGCGCCCTTCGTTATTGGTGTTAAACGCGGTGTAAATGTGGGCGGCCGGATGATGATAGGCATTGTGATCGGCATGGGCTTCAATATTATCGATAAAATTGTCGGGCATCTTGGGTTGATTTACGATCTTAGTCCGCCGTTAATGGCGGTTGCCCCCAGTTTGCTTACTTTGGTTTTGGCGTTGTATGCGTTGAAGCGGGTGCAGGCGTAATTAATTGGTTAATTGAATGTAAAAGCGGGAGCTAGGGTGGCGATTAGAAAATTTAACGATAAACAACCTAAAATCGGCAAGTTGGTTTTTATAGATGATAGCGCCGTGGTGATTGGCGATGTTACTTTGGGCGATGATGTCTCGATATGGCCTACAACGGTGGTCAGAGGCGATGTTGAACGCATTGTTATCGGCGACGGCACCAATGTTCAGGATGGTTCCGTGTTGCATGTGACTCATGCCGGCAAGTATACGGATCAAGGTTTTCCCTTGACCATAGGCAAGGGCGTCACGATAGGGCATAGAGCGGTGGTTCATGCCTGCACCGTAGGCGACTATTGTCTGATAGGAATAGGCGCGATTATTATGGACGGCGCCGTTCTTGAAGATTATGTGATGCTGGGTGCTGGCGCACTGGTTCCGCCGGGGAAGAAACTGGAAAGTGGATTTCTTTATGTGGGTGTGCCCGCCAAACAGGCCAGACCTTTAAAGGAATCTGAAAAGGAATTTCTCGAATATTCTTCGAGACAGTATATTCAATTGAAAAATGAGTATTTAAAGGCAACTACTCAGTAGTTAGAAGAATAAAGCACGGATTTGACGGATAAATACCGACGAAGAAGGCGAAGGGCGAAAAAGCTTGCATTGAAGATTAAGAGTCCTTTAGAAACATGCACGAAATAACTTGAGCAAGTTAACGCGTAACGAATAAAACAACCGTAGGAGCGGCTTTAGCCGCGATCGATTGCGGCTACCAACAGTAGGCGCTTTTAGGCGAAGCCGCTCCTACGGTTGTTTAACTTATTTCGTGCATATTAACTT
>JBCKWP010000021.1:0-21507 GCA_038922455.1 Methylobacter sp.
AGGAATGTTTTTGTAATAGGCGGGTTGGGCAGTTTTTTCATTGCCCAACATTTTGACGTTATCATCACAAGCATGGACTGAGCAAGTCTTATAGCTTTATCCGACAAATAATTTTATGTTAGGTTGGCTCACCGTTACATTTGAGAATCAGCGCTTTAATTTTTACGCAGACGAGGACTTAAAATCATGCTGACCATCCTGCAACTCCCGGTCTTAAACGACAATTACATTTATCTGCTGCACGATCCGGTGTCGGGTGAAACCGCTACCGTAGATCCCTCTGTTGCCCAACCGGTTCTGGATATTCTGGATCAAAAAGACTGGCGACTAACCACTATTCTAAATACCCATCATCATTCGGATCATGTCGGCGGTAATCTGGAGCTGAAGCTAAAAACCAGCTGCACGGTTATTGCGCCCCTTTCAGACCAGCATAGAATCCCCGGTTTCGATCGCGGCGTTGTTGATGGCGATGTGGTGACGCTCGGCAAGTATTCGGCCAGGGTTATATCGACTCCGGGACACACCAGCGGCCATGTTGTTTATCATTTTGCCGATGACAACACGCTGTTTTGCGGGGACACCTTGTTTGTGATGGGTTGCGGGCGGTTATTTGAAGGCACGGCGGAACAGATGTGGCATTCATTACAGAAATTGAAAGCGTTGCCCGCAGCCACCCGAATCTATTGCGCCCATGAATACACACAAGCCAATGGCCGGTTTGCTTTAACGGTAGAGCCTGATAACCGGCAGTTACAGCAACGGATGGATGTGATCAATCAGTTGAGGGCAAACCGTTTGCCGACGGTGCCATCAACGATAGAACAGGAACTGGCGACTAATCCGTTTTTCAGGGAAAACAGTTTGGCGTTGCAGGAAACTATTCATAAGGTGAATAGCTCACCAGTAGAAGTTTTTGCGGAAGTCAGGCGGTTGAAGGACAATTTTTAATTGCTCCATCCGTTCGCCCTGAGCCCCATTCGACAAGCTCATGACAGGCTTCGGCTACGTTCAGGAGAGCCTTGTCGAATGGGGCTCAGCACGAACGGTTTTAAAATCCTGCCTTTAGCCTTTAGAGCCTTAGCCCTTAGGCCGCATATGCGGAAACAACAGCACATCACGGATTGACGGCGCATCGGCAAATAACATGACCAGGCGGTCGATGCCTATGCCCTCGCCTGCTGTCGGCGGCATGCCGTGTTCCAACGCGATGATATAGTCGGCGTCAAAGTGCATGGCTTCATCGTCACCGGCTTCTTTTTCTTGCACCTGTTTTTGGAAACGCGCGGCTTGGTCTTCGGCATCATTCAACTCGGTAAAGCCGTTGGCAATTTCCCGTCCGGCGACAAAAAACTCAAAGCGATCGGTGACATGCGGATCATCATCGTTGCGTCGTGCCAAGGGCGATACTTCAACCGGATACGCAGTGATAAAGGTCGGGTTCATTAACCGGCTTTCCACGGTTTTTTCAAATATCTCGATCTGTATCTTGCCCAGACCGTAACCGTCTTTAACCGGAATATGCAACTTTTTCGCCACTTCAACGGCGGCTTCACGCGTGGCGATATTTTCCGCCGTTAACTCTGGATTAAAATGCAGTATCGACTCGACCACGGTCATGCGCTCGAACGGCTTGCCGAAATCGTATTGCTCGCCTTGATAGGTAATCACGGTTTGCCCTGATACTTCAACGGCGATACCGCGCAACATAGCTTCGGTTAAATCCATCAAATCATGGTATTCCGCGTAAGCCTGATAAAACTCCAGCATGGTGAATTCGGGATTATGACGCGTCGATAAACCCTCATTACGGAAGTTGCGGTTAATCTCAAAAACCCGCTCAAAACCGCCGACCACCAGACGCTTTAAATACAACTCCGGCGCGACACGCAGATACAGCTCCATGCCCAGCGCGTTATGAAAGGTGGTAAAAGGCCGCGCCGTCGCTCCGCCTGGAATCAGGTGCATCATCGGCGTTTCAACTTCCAGAAAATCGCGCTCAATCAAAAACTGGCGGATATAGGCGACCACCTTGGAACGGATCATAAAGGTATTGCGCGATTGCTGGCTCATGATCAAATCCAGATAACGCTGGCGGTATTTGATTTCTTGATCGGCAATACCGTGGAATTTCTCCGGTAACGGACGCAAAGCTTTAGTCAACAAACGAATATCATCAATCTTGACGCTGAGTTCGCCGGTCTGGGTTTTAAACAACACGCCTTCCGCGCCGAGGATATCGCCAATATCCCACTTTTTAAACTGCTCGTTGTAAAAGCTTTCGGGCAGCGCATCACGAGTCACATACAGCTGCATTTGACCGGACATATCCTGAATATGCGCAAAACTCGCTTTGCCCATCACCCGACGGGTCATCATGCGACCGGCCAGCTTTACCCGTAACGGTTCCGCTTCGAGTTCTTCCTTGGATTTTTCGCCGTATTCGGCCAGCAATTCACCGGCCACCACATTGCGGCGAAAATCGGTAGGGAAAGCAATGCCGCCGTTTTCGCGCAACGCGTTCAGTTTGCTGCGGCGCTGTTTGATTTGTTCTTGTTCGTCTTGTTGGATTTCGGACATGGGTTTTTAATAATTTGAATTTAAAAAATGATGCTTGGTTACATTACAAGCAGTTGTAGCTTGATTTTGTCAAACCGCGAACGCCTTGAACAAAGCAATTAAAACTGTGCGAGCTATTTCGGTCAATTGACATGTGAAAAGCTATCTTTTTAGCGCCACTCACTTTACGATAGCCTTTGACTAATTTTTCTAGCTCCTCTGACGCATTGGCTAATTTGTCGGGATCCTTGTATTTCCTGTTTTGCTGCTGCCCTGAAAGTTTATTGATATTAAAGGCTTTTTCTACTGCGGCAAGGTCACCTAGAAACCAAGATTCCAATTCGTGACAAGCAATGCGTACCAAGCAATCGCTACGCCCTGCTTGTATACATAGGTCAACCAAATGCTTTTTGACTTCCAAGCAATCGGCTTTATCTTTATCGCGAACTATAACAAAAGATGTTCCTGGTGTTTGCCAGGCGCGTAATTTGCGTGGAACTGATTTCTCCAGATCCTGCTTACCTTCATGAGGTATGCAAATAAAATCAATCCCTTCAGGTAGAATTTCGGGTAATAAAACATCCAACAAGGCTTTCATCGATTCCTCTTCCAGCAGAAACACCAAATGTTTCATACAGGATCAACTTCGCTAAATAAACCCTGCTTCCACAAAGCGCCCGGTAAATCGCCTTCTTTAATTAGATTAACCAGCAGCTCATTCTCACTGGCACGACTGATAACCGTAATACCCTGTTTTTTAGATAAACAAAATATTTCATTAAGTTTAATGTAATTAAGCACATCGGGCGAATGGGTTGAAATCATCACTTGCCCGCCTTTATCCGCATAATCGCGGAATTCTTCCACTAACCCGCAAAAAAGACTGGGATAAAGTTGATTTTCAGGCTCTTCAACACAGAGCAATGGATGAGGGTTCGGATCATGGAGCAATAACAAATAAGCGAACATTTTGATGGTGCCGTCAGAAACGTAACGGGCAATAAAAGGGTCTTTGAAAGAGCTATCCTGAAATCTTAAAAGAATCCGACCATCCTCGGTATCCGTCGCTTCCACATTGGAAACGCCCGGCACTCTCTTCGCCATTTTCCCCAAAATCTCATTAAAAATGGGGCGGTGGTTTTCGTACATAAACTGGGCGACTAAGGCCATATTTTCGCCACGGGTCGAAAGATGCTCCGCATAACCGGTTTCTTGACTGGGTCTGGCATCACCAATGTGGAAATCGGAAACATGCCAACTTTCAATTAACTTACGAAAACTGTTGGCCGCTTTAAAACGTTGAAATTGACCCAAGCCTTTTAAAGCAAGAATATCTGGCGAATCAACAGTTTGCTCTTCTTTGGTTTCTTTCGATTCCTTATCTTCATAACTGCTTTCGTTAGTGATCGCCATTCCCGAACCTTTTTTGAAGTCCAGAAAATGCCAAGGCTGTCCCTTTGCACCACGCCTATATTTTAGAATTTCACGCTTAACAACCGGTTGATTATTATCCAGCTCAATAATTAACGAATAAGTGACTAAAGGGCTATGCGTCCTGTCGCCATGCTCCCGAAATTTAATTTCAATTTCTATAGCACCTGTCTCACCGCGCGTTATCACTTCTTTAAAACCACCGCGTTTTTGCAGGGCGACGCGAACGTTATCCTGCAAGGCATCGCGTAAAAAACCGAAAACATCAAACAAAGTGGTTTTTCCCGTGCCATTCGCTCCAATAAAAACAGAAATAGCAGGCAAATTAGTGAGCTTAATATCTTTAAATGTTTTAAAGTTTTTAACACGCAATGCTTCTATTTTCATAATGATTAATATTAACGGTAATTAAAATTGAGTGAATAGATGAATTTGCGATTAAAAAATCAACAAGATTGCTGCCTACAAACCGCTCTTCAAACTGGCTTCGATAAACTGATCCAAATCGCCATCCAACACCGCTTGGGTGTTGCCGGTTTCGACGTTGGTGCGCAAGTCCTTGATACGCGATTGGTCCAGCACATAGGAACGAATCTGGCTGCCCCAGCCTATATCCGACTTGGTGTCTTCCAAGGCCTGAGCCGTTTCGCTACGTTTACGCATTTCCAGCTCGTACAATTTGGCTTTCAATTGCTTCATCGCGGTATCGCGGTTCTTGTGCTGCGACCGGTCGCTCTGACATTGCACGACGATGCCGGTCGGGTTATGCGTCATCCGCACGGCCGATTCGGTTTTGTTGATATGCTGACCACCCGCACCGCTGGCACGGTAGACATCGACACGTACATCGGCAGGGTTGATGTTGATGTCTATATCGTCGTCGATTTCCGGCGATACAAACACCGAGGCAAACGAGGTATGGCGGCGATTACCCGAATCGAACGGCGATTTTCTGACCAGACGGTGTACGCCGGTTTCGGTACGTAACCAGCCGAACGCATATTCGCCTTCGAATCTGATGGTGGCGCTTTTAATGCCGGCCACATCGCCTTGCGATTCTTCAATCAGTTCGGTTTTAAAACCCTTGCTCTCGCCCCAGCGCAAATACATGCGTTCGATGATCGACGCCCAATCCTGAGCTTCAGTGCCGCCGGAGCCGGACTGTATGTCCAAAAAGGCATTATTGGCATCCATTTTCCCGGAGAACATGCGACGAAATTCCAGGCCTGCGACTCTTTTTTCAAAGTGAGCCAGATCGACGACGACGGTTTCAACCGTTTCTTCATCGTCTTCTTCAACCGCCATCAACAGCAGTTCTTCCGCGTCGCTAAGACCACGTTCCAGATCGTTGATGGTGTTGACGATGACTTCCAGCTGACCGCGCTCTTTACCCAGAGCCTGTGCTTCTTCTGGTTTATCCCAAATCTTCGGATTTTCCAGCTCTCTTAAAACTTCGACTAAACGCTCGCTCTTAATGTCAAAGTCAAAGATACCTCCTAAGGGCATCGCCACGGCTTTTTAAGTCGGCTATTTTATTTTTGATCGGATTTATTTCTTGCATGAGGTGTATTTAACCAATGACAGTCGAGACCAAGCGCACGGTTGAACGCCGGGCGATGAAAAATTTAGAGGGGTGATTATAAACCATAAGCAGGGGCTGTTCATCCCATGTTACCGCCTTAATGCCATTAAGTAATATGCACGAAATAAGTTGAACAACCGTAGGAGCGGCTTTAGCCGCGATCGATCGCGGCTAAAGCCGCTCCTACGGTTGTTTTATTCGTTACGAGTTAACTTGCTCAAGTTATTTCGTGCCTGTTCCTTAGCTAACAACAGAGGCTTTATGTGGGCGCGATTTCAATCGCGCCCACATAAAGGGTATGCTTTCCATTTCTACCTGCCTAATGGCAGTACAACCAAGCCTAGAAAAAACCCAACGGATTAACATCGTAACTGACCAGCATATTCTTAGTTTGCTGATAATGATCCAACATCATCTTATGGCATTCACGACCCACGCCCGATTTTTTATAGCCTCCGAACGCCGCATGAGCAGGATAAACGTGGTAACAGTTAATCCAGACCCGACCGGCCTGAATACCGCGCCCCATCCGGTAAGCGCGATTCATGTCGCGTGTCCAGACACCCGCGCCCAGCCCGAACTGGGTGTCATTGGCTATCGCCAAGGCTTCGGCCTCATCCTTAAAGGTGGTGACCGATATGACCGGACCGAAAATTTCCTCCTGAAAGATGCGCATTTTGTTGCCGCCTTTCATGATCGTCGGTTCGATGTAATAGCCTTCAGAGAACCCGCCGCCCAAAGACTCAGCCTTGCCGCCCAGCAACACCTCGGCGCCTTCATCTTTGCCGATCTGCATGTAGCTGAGAATCTTGTCGAACTGTTGTTTGGAGGCTTGCGCACCGACCATCGTTTCGGTATCCAACGGGTTGCCGCGTTTAATCTGCTTGGCGCGCGCAATGACTTTAGCGATAAATTCATCATAGATGGATTCTTGAACTAACAGCCGCGACGGGCAGGTACAGACTTCACCCTGATTGAAAAATGCCAGCACCGCACCTTCGATACATTTGCTGATGAACGCCGACTCCTGATTCAATACATCTTCAAAAAAGATATTCGGCGATTTGCCGCCCAGCTCAACGGTTGACGGGATAATATTTTCAGCCGCGCATTTAAGGATGTGCGAACCGACCGGCGTCGAACCGGTGAAGGCTATTTTGGCAATCCGGGTGCTGGTCGCCAAGGCTTGCCCCGCTTCCGCACCATAGCCGTTGACGATATTGACCGTGCCTGCGGGCAATAAATCGCCGATGATTTCCATTAGCACCAAGATAGATGCAGGCGTTTGTTCGGCCGGTTTCATGACCACACAGTTGCCTGCGGCCAGCGCGGGAGCGAGTTTCCAACAAGCCATCAACAACGGAAAGTTCCACGGAATAATCTGTCCGACCACACCCAGCGGTTCGTGAAAATGGTAAGCGACGGTATTTTTGTCGATTTCGCTGATGGTGCCTTCCTGGGCGCGGATGCATCCGGCAAAATAGCGGAAATGATCGACGCACAGCGGGATGTCCGCCGCCAGTGTTTCCCGCACCGCCTTGCCGTTATCCCAGGTTTCGGCAACGGCCAGCGTTTCAAGATTGGCTTCAATCCGGTCGGCTATTTTTAACAGTATATTCGAGCGCTCGGTGACCGATGTTTCGCCCCAAGCCGCTCTGACGGCATGAGCCGCATCCAACGCCAGCTCTATATCTTCGGCGCTGGAGCGGGGTATTTCGCAGAAAACCTTGCCGTTAATCGGGCTGGAATTTTCAAAATACTGTCCATTGACCGGATCGACCCAGCGGCCGCCGATAAAATTTTGGTAGCGAGATTTGAAGCTAACTTTACTGCCTGGCTGATTGGGTTCGATATAAAGCATGGCGTTGACCTTAAATTAAGATAATTGAGGAGGTTTGATTCTATCATGCAACCGACAATTCCAAATCGGCTAGGCTCAACGCCAAGCCGAAATAAGGACGTGCCTTGGCAGCTAAGGCACGCGGCACATCCTACGCGGGCTAAATATTCAAAACCGCCGGTAAAAAAAACTCGCTGACCAGCATTTGCTGCTCTGCTATGGCATAGACGGTTCTTCTGCCCCATATCGGCTGGTCGATACCGGCTTCAGCTATCGCCGACCAACTCCACGTTGGCTGATCAATCAAGGTAACATCCATTTCGATGCGCTCCAGTTTGGGGTAGGAAAAAATCACTTCCCCCAGCGGACGGCTGCCCAGATGCGCTAGGTTGCTTTTAGCGACTTTGACGGTCTTTGCCGGGATGATGGTTCTGGCCAAAATCAGCGGCTGGCCGTCGGCATGCAGCAACACTTCGCGGATCAGGCTGTACCGGTTTTCTGGCAGTTTGAGCAAGCGGCGCTCGGTTAAAAACGGCGTGTTCCAGCGTTGCAGCAGGACTTTAACGCCTATCGCATCACCGTAATAATCGCGCAGCCGCTGGGTTAGCGATCCCGATTCGTAAGTCCACGACTGGACATCTTCAGGCAAGGTATGACGGATGCCTTGGCGGTTTTCAACCCATGCGGGTTCGCGATTAAATAAAAAGCTAAGGCTAGACAACAGGTTTAAACCTCGGAATATTCGGTGGATGCGCCCAACCAGCGGTCGCACAAGGGTTGTATCGCCTGGGGCGCATCGGTAAAAAAGCTGTCGCCGATGTGTTGAACGGCATCCAGCAAATCAGCATCTCTCGCCAAATCGGCGATTTTAAAATGCATTTGCCCGGTCTGCCGGGTGCCCATGACTTCGCCGGGGCCGCGCAATTCCAGGTCTTTTTCGGCAATGACGAAGCCGTCGTTACTGTCGCGCAATACCCCCAGCCGATGGCGGGCGGTGTCGGACAACGGCGCTTGATACATCAGCAGGCAATAGCTCTCGTCACTACCGCGACCGACCCGACCCCGCAATTGATGTAACTGCGACAGGCCAAGGCGTTCCGGGTTTTCGATGATCATTAAGCCGGCATTGGGCACATCGACGCCAACTTCAATGACGGTGGTGGCGACCAGTAAATCAATCCGATGGTTTTTAAAGTCCTGCATCACGGCATCTTTATCGGCAGATTTCATGCGTCCGTGGATCAGCGCAACACGCACCTCCGGCAAAGCCTCGGTGAGCATCGCCACCGTTTTTTCCGCCGCCTCGCATTGCAAAACGTCAGACTCTTCAATCAGCGTACACACCCAATAGACCTGCTTTCTTTTGTCGACCCAGCCGCTAATACGCTCGATCACGTCGCTGCGCCGCTCGGACGGAATCACGCGGGTGACGATCGGTTTCCTGCCCGGCGGCAGTTCGTCGATGATGGATATATCCAAGTCGGAATATTGCAACATGGCCAGCGTCCGGGGTATCGGCGTGGCGGTCATCACCAATTGATGCGGCCTGACGCCGCCCTGCTGGCCTTTTTCCCTGAGTGCCAGCCGCTGATGCACACCGAAACGGTGTTGCTCATCGATAATAATCAGGCCGAGGCGGTGAAAGTTCACGCTGTCCTGAAACAAGGCATGGGTGCCGATGATAATATTGGCCGTGCCATCCTCCAACGCCTGTAACACAGCTTTTCTAGCATTGCCTTTAAGTTGCCCAGTTAAGTAGGTCACTTGGATTTGGAAGCCGTCAAACCAGGCGCTGAAATTGCGCTTATGCTGTTCCGCCAATAATTCGGTCGGAGCCATCACTGCCACCTGGTAACCCGCCGTTAGCGCCAGCAATGCCGCGTAGGCCGAAACTACGGTTTTGCCCGAGCCGACATCGCCCTGCACCAAGCGCATCATCGGGTGTAGTTGGCTGCAATCGGTTTCGATTTCGGCGATGACCCGCTGTTGTGCGTTGGTCAGTTTAAACGGCAGGGTGCTTATGAAATGGTCGGTGGCGGCTTTATTGGACGAGGGGCCGGTCGCCCCTACGGAAAATGAGGGCGCTAGCCAAGCTTTGGTCTTGTTCCGGGTTATCCGCAAGCTTAAAAAATGCGCCAGCAATTCTTCAAAGGCCAGCCGTTTTAGCGCCGGGACGCTGCCGTTTTGCAAAGCTTCAACCGACACCGATTCATCCGGCGCATGCAGGGTTTGGATCGCGTCGCTAAGGGACGGGTAACGGTATTGCGTTAAGATCGACTCGGGTATCCAGTCAGTAAGCAGTTCAGGCTCTTGGCGGCACATTTCCAAAGCCTGCTTGACCGCCTTGCGGAGCACATTTTGGCTGAGGCCTTCGGTCAGTGGATAAACCGGGGTCAGGCGTTTTTGGGTGATGCACTCGCCAGGATTAGCGATGACCTTGTATTCGGGATGCACCATTTCCAGCCCGGCAAAACCGTAGCGGACTTCGGCAAAACAACTGATTGCCGTGCCGGGTTTCAACGTGTTGTGCTGATTGGCGCTAAAGTGGAAGAACTTTAGGTTGATAAAGCCGCTACCGTCGCTGATTCGACAAACCAAGCCTTTTCGGCCTCGGGGCAAAACGTCGATAAACTCGACCTTGCCGCTGACCAGCGCGGTCATGCCCGGCCTTAGCGAGCCGATCGGATAAACGCGAGTTTGGTCTTCGTAACGTAGCGGCAGGTGGAAAATCAAATCTTGAATGGTGTGTAGTCCGAGCTTGTTAAGACGACTTGCGGTTTGAGCGCCTATTCCCGTTAATATGCCGACCGGTTGATTCAGGGGGTTTTGAGTTTTCATTAACCGGATACATTAACGATTAATCAGGAGGCCGGATATACCTGCGGACTTAACACCATAATCGCATCCATTTCCACCTCGGCGGCTTTAGGCAACGCAGTTACGCCGATAACGGCCCGTGCCGGATAAGGAGCCTGGAAATAATGCCCCATAATTTCATTGACGATTGGAAATTGCGCCAAATCTGTCAAAAAAACATTCAACTTGACGATGTCTGAAAAATCGCCGCCCGCAGCTGTGGCAACCGCTTTCAGGTTATCGAACACCTGGGTGATCTGTGCGCCTATATCGCCCTCAATAAGAGCCATGGTTTCAGGCACTAAAGGGATTTGTCCTGAAAGATAAACCGTGCGGTCAACTTTCACGGCCTGCGAATAGGTGCCAATGGCTTGCGGCGCATTATCGGACTGGATGATTTGTTTGGGCATTCTTGATCCTTTACGCTTTAACGCGGGTGATTTTTACAACGATCGACAGTTCTTTCAAGCGGCGCATAATTTTAGCCAGATGCACCCGGTCTTTGACGGTTAAGGTGATTAAATCGACGCAGATACGGTCATCCTGATCGACCACAGTGACGTTCTCAATATTGGAATTCAGTTCGGAAATAGTCGAGGCGACGGTCGCCAGTGAGCCGCGTTGATTAAGTATTTCGACACGGATTTCAACGGGGAAATCGCCGACCGCATCCGTGCTCCATTCGACATCCAGCCAGTTGGTTTGTTTTTTTCTGACCACATTGCTGTTCCGGCATTCGTGATGATGCACGACAATACCTTTGCCGGGGTTGAAATAACCGATAATCGAATCGCCCGGAATCGGCCGACAACATTTTGCCAGAGTGATGACCATGTCCTCCGTACCTTTTATGATCAGCGGCCTTTTTTGGGCTTGGTCGTTGTCATCCAACTTGACTGTGGCGTAAATATTATCCTGAGCGATGCGTTTGGCGATCAAAAACGGCATCTTGTTGCCGAGGCCTACGTCTTCAAGCAACTCGTCCAGCGACTGTTTGGACATCAGCTGAAGCAAGGTTTGTATCTTGTCTTTGTCGATGTCTTCCAGATTCAAGTGCATGGAGTGCAATTCTTTTTCCAGCAGGCGGCGACCCAGGTCAATGGCTTCTTGCTGTTTAAAATGTTTCAGGTAGTTGCGGATACCGGAGCGGGCTTTGGCGGTAATGACATAGTTAAGCCAGAGCGGGTTGGGTCTGGCCCACGATGAGGTAATGATTTCGACGGTGAAGCCGTTTTCCAGTTTGGTTTGCAACGGCACCAGCTGTTTGTCGATTCTGGCGGAAACGCAGGCATTACCGACATCGGTATGCACCGCGTAGGCAAAATCGATGATGGTCGCACCGCGAGGCATTTTAATGATGGCACCCAGCGGAGTAAAAACAAATACTTCCTGAGGAAACAAGTCCACCTTCAGGTTGTCGATAAATTCCAGCGAATCGCCGGCCGATTTTTGGATTTCCAGCAAATCCCGGAGCCACTCGTTGGCGCGATCCTGAAACCTTTCACTCTTATCATCATCGGATTTATACAGCCAATGCGCAGCGATACCCGATTCCGACATGCGATGCATTTCATGCGTTCTGATCTGGATCTCGATAGGCACGCCGTAAGGCCCCATCAGTATGGAGTGCAAAGATTGGTAACCGTTGGCCTTAGGCAAGGCGATATAATCTTTAAATCGCCCCGGAATCGGTTTGTACAGGTTATGCATGATGCCCAGCACACGGTAACAGGCATCAACATCGTCGCAATAAATCCTGAACGCATAGACATCGAAGACATCAGCCAGGGAAATCTTCTTGTTTAGCATTTTTTTATAAATGCTGTAAAGGTTTTTTTCCCGTCCGGAAACCTCACAGCTTAAAGCAGCTTGCTCCAAACGATTTTTTATGGTGCTTTCAATGATGTCGACAATTTTTCGGCGGTTGCCCCGCGCTTTTTTTACGGCTTTATTTAAAACTGCATGGCGCATCGGGTACATCGCTTCAAAACTCAGCGCTTCAAGTTTTTGCCGGATATTATTCATGCCTAGACGATTGGCGATCGGAGCGTAAATGTCCAGGGTTTCACGAGCGATACGGCGTTTTTTTGCAGCTGGCATGATGCCGAGTGTCTGCATGTTGTGCAGTCGGTCTGCTAGCTTAACGATGATGACGCGTAAATCCTTGGCCATGGCCAGAAACATCTTGCGGACATTTTCCGCTTGGGTTTCAGCGTGTGATTTACTGTCGATTTTGGTTAATTTGGTAACCCCATCGACCAGTTCTGCGACTTCTGTTCCGAACTGATCGGCCAGTTCTTTTTTACTGACCGAGGTATCTTCAATAACATCATGCAGGATGGCGGCCATGATGCCGTTAGCGTCCATGCGCATTTCAGCAAGGCTGATGGCGACGGAGACAGGATGGCAAATATAAGCTTCGCCGGTTTTACGAAATTGGCCTTCATGAGCGGCCGCGCCAACCTCGTAAGCATGTACGCATTGGTCGATTTGAGTTTGATCCAGATAGCCTGACAAGCTCGCGCACAAACGCCGAATCAGTTTGTCCTGAGGGCGCTCCAGCTCGTTCGTGTCGGCTATTTCCAGCATAGGCTCTACAAATTAGAACATCGGGTTGTGCTGCTGTTCATGAGCATGCGCTTCGCCGACACGGTGCAGAAGATTGACGTTTTCAGTCGTGACAAAACCTGCTGCAATTTCGCGTAAGGCAACCACAGTGTCTTTGTCTTTACCGCGCGGCACAAATTCAGTTGCGCCGTGGCTGAG
This sequence comes from Methylobacter sp., assembly GCA_038922455.1. GTDB lineage: Bacteria > Pseudomonadota > Gammaproteobacteria > Methylococcales > Methylomonadaceae > Methylobacter_A. Next base: position 13,035 of record JBCKWP010000021.1, read on the forward strand.
TTGCCGCGCCCGCGTGCTGGCTAATAAAACCAGTTTGAAACGGTTTTCAACATTTTCCAAGCAATCTTCGATAGTAACTCTGGCCATTTTTAATCCTGATTCGTTGTGGGTCTATTTTTCTAACTGCGTGATTTTAACACAGAAACGGCCGGAAGTTCTTTACCTTCAAGAAATTCAAGGAAAGCGCCGCCGCCGGTCGAGGTATAAGACACGTCATCTTCAATGCCATATTTGTCGATCGCGGCCAAGGTATCGCCGCCGCCTGCAATAGAAAAAGCCTTGCTTTCGGCAATTGCCGTTGCCAACACTTTGGTGCCGTTGCCGAACTGGTCTATTTCAAATACGCCGACCGGGCCGTTCCAGACGATAGTGCCCGCCGTTTTTATGATTTCGGCATACAGTTTTGCAGTATCGGGGCCGATGTCCAAAATCATGTCATCCGCTTCGACATCGGCGACTTTTTTAATGGTGGCGACGGCGGCTTCCGAAAATTCTTTAGCACAAACCACGTCAACAGGGATCGGAATGTCGGAACCCTTAGCCTTGGCTGCGGCGATCAGTCGTCTGGCTTCATCAAGCAGGTCGGCTTCGTACAGCGATTTGCCGACCGGAAATCCTGCTGCTGCAATAAAGGTATTGGCAATACCGCCGCCGACGATTAACTGGTCGACTTTTTCCAACAGGGATTTTAATACCGTCAATTTGGTTGAGACTTTTGAGCCGCCGACAATAGCAACCAATGGTTTGGCAGGCGTTTCCAGGGCTTTGCCCAGCGCGTCCAGTTCACTGGCTAGCAACGGCCCCGCGCAAGCAATCGGCGCAAATTTAGCCACGCTGTGAGTTGATGACTGCGCCCGGTGCGCGGTACCGAAAGCATCCATCACAAATATATCGCAAAGAGCCGCCATTTTTTTGCCCAGCGCATCGTCGTTTTTGCCTTCACCGGTGTTAAAGCGCACGTTCTCGCACAGCACGACTTCGCCCGGATGGATGGTGATGCCGTCGATCCAGTCTTTTTCCAGCCTGACCGGCTTGCCCAACAAGCTGGATAAGCGTTCGGCGACCGGTTTTAGCGAAGACTCTTCGTCGTATTGGCCTTCGACGGGGCGACCCAGATGCGACATCAGCATGACCGCCGCGCCAGCAGCCAGGGCTTTTTCAATGGTCGGTACGCTGGCTTTGATACGAATATCGCTAGTCACTTGACCGTTTTTGACCGGTACATTCAGATCCTGACGAATTAACACCCGTTTGCCCGACAAATCCAGGTCTACCATTCTCTTAATTGACATATTACGTTCTCGCTGTGTTGGTTGATTTCAACGTCTATAAAACATTGAGTTAAGGTTAAGCTTGCTTCCATTTGATCGAACAGCCGATACTGTTGATTTGCTCTTTGGGGCCGTGGCCGGTTTCGGCTATCAACTTCATCGCCTCGAATAATTCCCGCTGGGTGCCTTCAGGCGCGGTTTCCTTACGGCTGGCATCCAACCGTCCCCGATATTGCAATTCATAGTCGGCATTATAGCCAAAAAAATCCGGCGTACAGATTGCACCGTAAGCCTTGGCGACCTGCTGGGTTTCATCGAGCAAATAAGGAAAACCAAAGCCCAGTTGCTCAGACATCCGCTTCATATTGTCGAAAGAATCGGCGGGGTATTCAACCGAATCATTGGACATGATGGCCACCGTTGCAACCCCCAGTGCTTTAAGTTCCCGCGCATCTCTGACTATTCTGTCCTGCACGGCTTTGACATACGGGCAATGATTGCAGATGAACATCACTAACAAGCCCTTCTCGCCCATGCACTGTTGCAGCGACCAGCTGCGCCCGTCAACGCCGGGTAATTCAAAATCGATGGCTTGCTTGCCGAAAGCACAGATCGGCGTTTCCAGTGTGACCATTTTTGCACCCTACTCTATGTTGTAATAATAATTCACCATGAACGACCTGTATGGATGCAGTCGTTCGTGGTGAAAAAGCTATCCGAACTTTATTGAAACAGATTTGCTTGGAACAATACCGCCGCGCTGATCAGCAAAGCACTGACCAGCATAGCCCGAACCGTTCTGCGGTGATTGTTCGCCATTTGCCTACGCAACAATATTAATTCCTTGTTTTGCAGCTCGGCATATTGTTTTGCGTGAGCGGCATTGTCTAGCGCCTTATAAATCAACGAAGGGATTTCCGGAAATTGTTCGGCAAAAACGGGAAACTGCTTAATCAATCTGTCAATCTTAGCTTTAGGGCCGATACGCTGCTGATACCATTTCTCAAGGAAAGGCTTGGCGGTTTGCCATAAGTCCAGATCAGGATAAAGCTGCCGTCCCAAACCTTCGATATTGAGCAGGGTTTTTTGCAGCAGTACCAGTTGCGGCTGCACATGCATATCGAACCGGCGTGCAGTCTGAAATAAACGCAACAGCAATTGCCCGAAGGAAATGTCTTTTAACGGTTTTTCAAAGATCGGTTCGCAAACGCTACGGATCGCAGATTCAAACTCTTCTATCCGGGTCGACTCGCTAACCCAGCCGGATTCGACATGCATTTCGGCGACTTTGCGATAATCGCGGTTGAAGAACGCCAGGAAATTTTCGGCCAAATAGTGCTGGTCGGATAATGACAAGGTGCCGACAATGCCGAAATCGACCGCGATATATTTAGCGGGCAGATCAACGAAAATATTGCCGGGATGCATGTCGGCATGGAAAAAATTGTCCCTGAACACCTGGGTAAAAAAGATTTCCACGCCGCGTTCGGCGAGCAATTTAAAATCGGCGCCGCCCGCTCTAAGCTGTTCGATGTTACCTACCGGTATGCCGTGAATCCGCTCCATCACCAGAACCTTACGGCGCGTTAACGGCCAGTGAATTTCCGGTATGTAGATGAGATCTGAATTTTCGAAGTTGCGGCGCAATTTGGCCGCATTGGCCGCTTCCCTGACCAGGTCTAGCTCGTCCAGCGTAGTCCGTTCAAATTCGGCGACGACATCGACAGGGCGTAACCTTCTTGCGTCAGACCAAAAGCGTTCGGCAAAACGGGCCAGTTCGTAGAGCAAACCGATGTCTGAGCGGATACGACTTTCTATGTCGGGGCGTAGCACTTTGACAACGACGCTTTCACCGCTATGCAGGACGGCGGTATGGACTTGCGCGACCGACGCCGAAGCCAGCGGTTCGGCGTCGAACTCGGCAAACGCCTCGCTGATGGACATGCCCAGTTCTTTTTCAATAATGCTACGGGCAATCTCATTGCCAAAGGGCGGAACGCGGTCTTGCAGTTTGACCAGCTCGTCGGCAATGTCCTCGGGCAGCAGGTCTTTTCGGGTGGATAAGGCTTGGCCGAATTTGACATAAATAGGCCCCAAATCTTCCAGTGCGCGCCGGATTCTAACGCCGCGCGATTCCGCTGAGTTTCTAAGCCAGTAGTTGGGCGAGAAAACCGCCAAATACCGGACAGGCCGGAACAGATGGGTTTTTAAAACGATTTCGTCCAGGCCGTGATAGACCAGAACCCAGTTGATATGGATCAGACGCAATAATAATTTAGGGCGGATCACGAGTTACCTTTGTTGTTGGGTGCAAGGTTGAAGTGTGTAAGTTGACTGATTAATGTCAACAAGTGCTATAAAACTTACATAGAACGGACTCAACACCGGCGCTATTAAAAAACACAACATCGAGCCAAATTGCCATATGGATAATGACAACAACCCAAAAAATTATTTGAAAGGATGTTTTTTTATTTTTATGCCTGATTACGTGTTGGGTAATTAAAGCACCAGGCCAACCACCTAGCAATTCAAGCAGATGTAATCTTGATTCTGAAGTTCTCCATTCATTCTTATGCGCCTTTGTTTTGTCCCTGGCGTAAATAATGAATGTTGTTAAACTCATAATTAAATAAACAAAAAATGGAATAAAATTGTGCTGCTCTTTAATTAGGAAAGCGGAAAATCCAAACGGAATCGCCGCGATAAACAATATGAACGGCATTCCGAGTTGATATTCTCGTTTTGTTTTTTGCTCTCGTGGTTGATTTTTCTTAAAACTCTTTCTTCTGTACTGCTGGCTTATTTCTTGCCCTTTTATAAATGCGTCATAAGCTCTCACTTTGCCGTCTTTATCAGCAACAATTTTATAACAAACATTGTCACCTTGTTGGGGTTGGTAATTGGAATGCTTTAAGTCGCGAATATGAATAAATATATCTTTCCCTCCGCCATTTGACTGAATAAAGCCAAAACCTTTATCTCCTTTCCACGATTTAATGATGCCTTCGTATAGTTGCATTAACAATTCCCGGCAAGCTACAAATATTTTGTCAGTCTTTCAATCCTGCTTTGCAACCGATCAAAATCGGTACGCAACTCATCGACCTGGGCGTAAACAATATCCGCTTCGGGTGCCGCCGGTAAATCGCGGGTTTCTTCCTGCAAAAATTCTTTAGCATTCAGCCTGAAGGTTTCCAGCGAATCTTTGCCCCAGCTTTGACCGGCACGGAAAAAATGGGCCACTTTATGCGCAATGATGTCGCCGGTGAACTGCGACAGTTTTTCTTCCAGGTCGATGTCCAGTTTGGTGAACAGCTCCTGAAACTTGCGGCCGGTTTGCATATCGCCTTCAATTTTCACTTCGCCCGAGAAAACAGAGCGCATCGGCGTCGAACTCAGCCCCATTAAGCCCAGCGCCCAGATCGAACCGGTCAGGCGGGTGTCGGGCTGGCCGGGGAACTGATCCAGACACTGGATGGAATCGGTCGTAGGGCACAGGTAAACGGTTTCATCGAACGGCTGAACGGTAACGGCAATGACCTTACCCGCCAGCGGCGTCAAAAAATAGCCGCTGTCCTGATCCAGTGCAAGATATTGATTAAGCGTGGCTTCCAGTGCGCCAATCAGCAAGGGCTTGATGGTCATGCTAGACTTTATAACCTCTATGAACGGCGACGATACCTTGCGTCATATTGAAGTATTCGCAACGTTCCAGGCCTGCATTTTCCATCATCTTTTTCAACTCGTCCTGTTTCGGATGCATACGGATGGATTCGGCAAGATAGCGATAACTGTCTTCATCTTTGGCAACGAATTTGCCGATCTTGGGCAGCAATTTAAATGAGTAAAAATCATAGACTTTTTCGGTGATTTTATCGACCGGGTGCGAAAATTCCAGCACGATAACGCGGCCGCCGGGTTTTAGGACGCGGTGCATGGAGCGCAACGCCGCATCTTTGTCGGTGACGTTACGCAGTCCGAAGGCGATACAGACGCAATCGAAAGTGTTGTCTTCAAAAGGCAGGCATTCGGCATTGACTTGCGCGTAACGGATATTGCCAACCAAGCCTTTGTCGATCAGGCGGTCGCGACCGGTGCGCAGCATTTCCGAATTAATATCGGCCAGAACCACTTGGCCTTCCGCGCCAACGCGTTTTTCGAACAGCCTCGTTAAATCACCGGTGCCGCCAGCCAAGTCAAGCACTTGCTCGCCTTTGCGCACATTACTAAGCTGCACGGCAACGCGCTTCCATATACGATGGACGCCTAATGACATCAGGTCGTTCATGATGTCATATTGTCCGGCAACGGAATCGAATACACCGCGCACCAGATTGACTTTGTCTTTTGTGGCTACTTGTTTAAATCCGAAATGAGTGGTGTTAGTCATTGTTGTACCTGTTCGTTTGGTCGTATATATCGTATATCGTTCCCACGCTCCGGCGTGGGAATGCATCCTGCAACGCTCCAGCGTTGCGTGGCAACGATGAAGTTAGTTTTGTGTCGGTTCTTTGCGTTTATATCCGGCAGTTTCAAGATTATGAAGATAATCAGCCCATAAAACCTGATATTCAGCGCCCAATTTATACAGCAAATCCCAGGTATAAATGCCGCTGTTGTGACCGTCGCTAAATACCGGGGCTATCGCATAATTACCTATCGGCTTGATCTCTTTAATGCCGACCTCTTCCTTGCCGACTTGCAGGACTTCCTGTCCGGGCGCATGGCCGACCGCTTCCGCCGAAGGGGTGTAAACGCGCAGATATTCGCACGGCAATTTAAACACCTTGCCGTCATCGAAGCTGATTTCAACGATATTGGAGACCTGATGCAGCTTGATTTCAGTCGGGCGGGTATTGGTTGGTTTTGCGGTTAGGCGCATAAATAAAATTAAGGCGAAGGGTTAAAGGCGAAGGGCGCAAGGGCAAGTCTTTTGCCTTTAACCTTGCGCCTTGCATCTACAAAATATAGCGACTCAAATCCTCATCTTCGACAAACTCGGCTAAATGCTCATCAACATAAGCGGCATCGATAACAATAGTTTCTCCGGCAAGATCCGGGGCGTTAAACGAAATATCTTCCAACAACCGCTCCAGAACAGTATGCAATCTTCTGGCACCAATGTTTTCGGTGGATTCATTCACTTGCCAGCCGAGTTCGGCAATGCGCTTGATGCCGCCTTCAGAAAACGACAACGACACGCCCTCGGTACCCAATAACGCGATATATTGCTCGGTTAACGAGGCATCAGGCTCGGTCAGGATGCGTACAAAATCATCGACCGAAAGCTCGTCCAGCTCAACACGTATCGGAAACCGGCCTTGCAGTTCGGGGATTAGGTCCGACGGTTTGGTCAAATGGAACGCACCCGACGCAATAAATAAAATATGGTCGGTTTTGATGCTCCCGTACTTGGTGCTGACCGTCGTGCCTTCAACCAACGGCAACAAATCCCGTTGTACGCCTTCGCGGGAGACTTCGCCGCCGCCCAGCTCGGAACGCTTGCAGATTTTATCGATTTCGTCCAGAAACACGATGCCGTTTTGCTCTACAGATTCTACCGCGCGCAAGCGGATATCGTCTTCATTGACCAACTTAGAGGCTTCTTCGTCCTGTAAAACTTTCAGGGCTTTTTTGATTTTCATTTTGCGGGAACGGGTTTTGCTCGAACCCAGGTTTTGGAACATGCCCTGCAATTGGCTGGTCATCTCTTCCATGCCGGGAGGCGCCATGATTTCAACGCCCATCGGTGCAAGGTGCACGTCAACTTCAATTTCCTTGTCGTCCAGATCGCCCTCGCGTAATTTCTTGCGCATCTTTTGGCGAGTCGACTCCTCGGTGTCGGACAGCATACCGCCATCCGCTCGGGGCAACAAAATATCCAGAACCCTGTCTTCGGCGGCCTCGAAAGCCTTGTTTTCAACCTTGTCCATTTCCGCCGTGCGGGTCATTTTAACGGCGATATCGACCAAATCGCGGACAATGGAGTCGACATCACGGCCAACGTAGCCGACTTCGGTAAATTTGGTGGCTTCAATTTTAATAAAAGGCGCATTGGCTAGGCGCGCCAGACGGCGGGCAATTTCAGTCTTACCGACTCCGGTCGGGCCGATCATTAAAATATTTTTAGGGGTGATTTCTTCACGCAGGGCAGGGTCAACCTGTTGACGACGCCAGCGGTCGCGTAGCGCGATGGCGACAGACCGCTTGGCATTGGCTTGACCGACAATATGTTTGTCCAGTTCGCTTACAATTTCTTTAGGAGTCATCTCAGTCATTAGCTTACTCGTTAGGTTCGGCGTCGAGTTCTTCTATACGCAAATTGTGGTTGGTATAAATACAAATATCGGCGGCTATATTTAAAGACCTTATGACAATTTCGCGAGCGCTAAGATCGGTGTTTTCCAGCAATGCGCGTGCGGCAGCTTGGGCAAAAGCGCCGCCGGAGCCTATCGCCATCAAGTCAAATTCCGGTTCGATCACATCGCCGGTGCCGGAAATAATCAGCGAGGTTTTGGCGTCAGCAATGGTCAGCAATGCTTCCAGTTTGCGCAAGGCGCGGTCGGTACGCCAGTCTTTGGCCATTTCCACAGCGGCACGAGTTAAATTACCGCGATGCTTTTCCAGCTTGCCTTCAAAATGTTCGAATAAAGTGAACGCGTCCGCCGTTGCACCAGCAAAACCGGCGATGACTTTATCGTGATATAAGCGGCGCACCTTGCGGGCATTGCCTTTCATGACCGTGTTACCCAAGGTGACTTGGCCATCACCGCCGATCACAACCTTATCGCCCCGGCGTACAGAAAGTATCGTTGTTCCTCTAAAGCTCACGTTAACATCCTAAAAATTGAATCAAATACAGATGGTTAATTTTACATGGTCTGAATTTAAATGTGCGAAAAAAATAAGGACACAGCACTATTAATCGGTTGAATACGGTTTAGCGTCGGTTCATAAAATAGGCTCCGCTGAACTAATATTGTCAGCAAAAGGCACTCTAATGGACACACTGAATCAAATATCAACAACCCTGGCCTTAACGATGGGGCTCGCATGGGCCAGCGGCATTAACCTGTACGCGACGCTGTTTATGCTGGGTTATCTCGCCAATACCACAATATCGATTTGCCGCCGGATTTGCAGATAGTCGCTAACCCGATGGTCATGATGACTGCCGGCATCATGTATGTTATCGAATT